>JBGQJJ010000006.1:0-23039 GCA_041498955.1 Terriglobia bacterium | reverse complement strand
GACGGCCAAGATCGTGAAGGGGCTGACGCAACCCATATCGATCACCTACTACGACAAGTCAACCGGCTTCCAAACCGGCAAGGACTTGCTGGGCCGCTATGCGACGCTTTCGCCCAAGGTGCGCCTCGATTACGTCGATCCTGACAAGAATCCGCAGGCGGCGCGCGCCGCGGGCGTCACCAAATACGGCACCACGGTCGTGCAAATTGGCGCAAAAAAAGAAGAAGCCAAGAACATGACGGAAGGAGACGTCACGGGCGCGATCATCCGGGACCTCAAGAGCGATACGCGCAACGTTTGCTTCCTGACGGGCAGCGGCGAACGCCAGATCGACGACGCGGATCGCGCTGGCTTTTCGCATTTCAAGGATCTTCTGAACAAAGACGACTACACGAGCAAGTCCATTAACCTTCTGGAAAAGGCGGAGATTCCCGCGGACTGCACGGTCGTGGTCGCCGGCGGTCCCAAGAGCGATTACCAACAGCCCGAAGTCGATGCCATCAAGAAATATGTGGAAGGCGGCGGGCGCGCCATGTTTCTGCTGGACCCGCCCCTCAAGATCGGGCGTCCCACGGCGGACAATGAAGCGCTGGACGGCGTCCTGCAGGGCTGGGGCGTCAGCGCGGAAAAAAATCTCCTGCTGGATTTGAGTCCCGTGGGCCAACTGTTTGGAGTTGGTCCGACGATCGCTTTGGTATCCACCTACGATGCGCACCCCATCGTGAACGAAATGAAAGGCACCGCCACGGGATTTCCGCTGTCGCGTTCCCTGACGATCAAGAACACGGACAAAACGACCGTGCAGAAGCTGTTTGAATCCTCGGATTCAAGCCTGGCGACAAACAAGTTGGATACGCCCAACGTGAACCCGAAGGACCCGAGTAACAAACCAGGGCCCCTGACGATCGGCGCCGCCGGCACCTACACTACCGGCAAGGAAAATTCGCAGGGACGCTTCGTTGTCGTGGGCAGTTCTTCCTGGGTTGCGAATTCCTTCCTCTCGTTCAACGGCAATAGCGACCTGGCGATGAACGCAATGAATTGGCTTTCCTCGGATGAAGACTTGATCTCCATTCGGCCGAAACCGCCGGAGGATCGCAAGGTCAGCATGACCGGTGCGCAATTTAATTGGGTCCGCCTGAGCAGCCAGTTTCTCTTGCCGGGAGCCCTTTTGCTGGCGGGCCTCTCCGTGTGGTGGCGGAGGAGATAGCAGCCGCTTCGAATTCATCCCATTTACCGCGAGACAAGAACATGATGAAGATGCGACAACTCATCGTGGCGACCGTTGTGCTGGCAGCGCTCGCCGCGACACTTTATTGGTCGAACCATCGCAAGCCCGCAAATGATAGCGTGACTGCCGCGCCGAGCGCGACGAACGCCAAGGTCATTTCGCTCACGCAGGATGATATTTCCAAACTGGAAGTGAAGAAGAAGGACGGCGACGACGTCGTTTTGAACCGGGCCGGCGCGTCGAGTTGGAAAATCACTTCTCCAAAACTCCTGGTCGCCGATCAGGATTCGGTTTCGACGATTCTGTACAATTTGTCGCCCATGGACGGCGCCACGCTCATTGAGGAAAAGGCCGGCGATCTCAAGCAATTCGGCCTGGCCGAACCCGAGGCCCAGGTCTCCGCCACCGGAAAAGACGGAAAGACGCATACGATTCTGGTCGGCGACGAGACGCCCACGGGCGACTCCGCGTACATCATGGTTTCAGGCGAGTCCAAAGTATATTCGGTTCCCAAGAATACCAAAACGAATCTGGACAAGGGCCTGAAAGACCTGCGGGACAAACGCCTGATGCCCGTCGATTTCGACAAGCTGGCCGGCGTGGAAATCAGCGGCGCGAAATTGCATCTGACCTTTGGTTCCGAGGACGGAAAGTGGACCGTGCGAAGTCCCGCGAATTTGCGCGGAGACACTTCCCAGATGGAAACGATCATCGAAAAATTGCGCACGTCCACCATGGACCCCGGCGCTTCGGACGCGGACAGGAAGAAAGCCGCTTCCCTGTTTGCCTCGGGCACGCCGATCGCGACCTTGAAGGCCACCGACGCGTCCGGTTCGCAAGAGCTGCAAATTCGCAAAGCCGCGGAAGGCTACTACTCGAAAACGACCGCGATGGACGGCGCGTATAAAGTGCCGAATGAGCTGGGCGATGCGGTCAACAAGGATGCCGAGGATTTTCGCGAGAAGAGGGTCTTCGATTTCGCGGAAGAAGATCCGAACAAGGTGGAACTGCACGACGGGTCGAAAGTATCGGGGGGATATTTCCTGACGCGCAGCGGCGAGGACTGGTGGTCGGACGGAAAAAAGATGGATCCCTTGAGCGCCCAGGAATTCCTGCGTTCGATACGCACGCTGACGGCCACGAAATTTGCGACCTCTGGATTTTCCAGCCCGGCGCTTTCGCTGGTGGTGACCTCCAAGGACGGCAAGCGCGTCGAAAAAGTGGATATTGCAAAGAGCGGAAGCGGTTACCTCGCGAAGAGAGCGGATGGACCGGCGCTGTTTGAGTTGGACGCGAAGGTTGTTGAAGACATCCAAAAAGCCGCGGGCGAATTGAAGCCTGCCGAAGCTCCCCCTGCCAAAAAATAGATCAGCCTAACTTAAATAGAAGTAGCGCAGGCTTCAGCCTGTGGGTTTTTGTCCTTGCAAGGAGAAACCCCCGCAGGCTGAAGGCCTGCGCTACTTAACGCCAGACCCTATGCGTTCGGGTACCACTCGAGCAAGCGCACATCGATTCCCGTGCCGTCCAGCGCTTTCTTAAATACAGTCGTGTCCTGCCCTTTGTAGTGATAAGGGATAGCCACCTTGGGATGAAACGCCTTGACCGCATCGGCGGCTTCTTCCGGCGTCATGGTGTAAGGCAGATTCATGCACACGAAAGCGACATCGATGTTCTTGAGCGCGCGCATTTCGGGAATGCCTTCGGTGTCGCCCGAAAAGTAGAAGCGCTTGCCGCCATACGTAAGGACGTAGCCGTTGCCGCGCCCTTTATCGTGAAACAGTTTGCCGGGAGCGGGGCCGCGCGACGCCGTCGTGTTGTACATGGGAATGGCTTCGATCGTCCAAGCGCCCCAGGTTGTCTTTTCGCCGTTGCCAATAACCTTGGCGGCCGTCACGGTCTTGGCGACCGCGGCCGGGGCGATGATCTCGGTGCCAGCCTTGCTTTCGGCCTTGATCATGTCGGCGTCCAAGTGGTCGCCGTGGATATCCGTAATCAAGATCAGGTCGGCTTGCGGGAGCCCCATGAACATGGCCGGCTTGGCGGGATCAACGATGATGACCTTTCCCCCGGCTTCGATTTCCAGTGACGCGTGGTAGACCGGCGTAATCTTCACCGGTCCCGCGGAGGTATCGAAGGTCTGAACCGGGCGTGTCATCTTCATCTGCGCGTGCGCGCCCGACGCGAAGGAGAGCATGGCGGCGCAAGCAAGAATAGTAACAATCGATTTCATATTTCACTCCTGTGGGGTTTTACCACCCTAGACGTGCGAAATCTTAGCACGCGTGCCGCGGGGCATACAATCCTGATCGTCCGCGTCCTCTGTAGCGCCGGCTTCTCGCTTGTCCCGAGTGCAGGCCTTACCTGTACCAAAGGACAGATAGCTCTTTCGCAATCCTTCCCGCGCCCCCACGCGCAACCCCCCTGCTCTTAGTACAATAGGGGGAAGGGTCCTCGGCCAAATCCCCATCGGAGCGAGACGACACAATGAGCGACACTCCCTATACAGTGGCTCGAACGACTCCGCGTTTCGCGTTTATCGCCGAAGCGGAAATAGTGGGAATGAAAGATCGCGCGCGTGTCTCGGAATTGAGCGCGCGCGGCTGCTACATCGATTCGATCAACCCGCTGCCCAAAGATACGCCCGTCCGCTTTCGCATCATCTATGGCTGCAGCACTTGCGAGTTTTCCGGGACGGTCATCTACACGCATGCCGGGTTCGGCATGGGCGTGGTGTTCGGAGCGTTGACCGCCGAGCAACGCTCCACACTCGACGTCTGGTTGGACGAGCTGGCGCGAAAATTGGACTAACAAAACCCACCCGCTTTCCGCAACGAATCCCAAAATCACAGACAATAAGTTGTGCGCCAATTTGCGTATGATCTGGTTTTTGTAGGACAGCCACTCTTGGCTGTCCGCTTTGACCCTGCTGAAATTGTGCGGGACAGCCAAGAGTGGCTGTCCTACAAAGCGAATGGAGTCCCTTGACGTCCCCTTTTGCCTCCGATACTGTTGCGCTGTTTCTCGAATAATTTCACTAAGATCACGGCATCCATCAAACGAGGAAATGATTCGACATGCCTATCTCCTATCGTGCGCAACACATTGGCAGCCTGCTTCGCCCGCCCTACTTGCTGCAAGCTCGCGCGGCGCATGCCGCGGGCAGTCTCCCGCTGGAGCAGCTTCGCGCCGCGGAAGACCGCGCGATTCTAGAAGTCCTCGAAAAGCAACGCCAGATAGGGCTGGACGTCGTGACTGACGGCGAAATGCGGCGAGGCTCCTGGCTCACCGACATGGCTGAGGCGGTCGACGGCTTTGTTTCCGAACGCGTGCCCCTGGAATGGAAAGGGCCGGGCGGAGGCGTGGAAGGGAGTACGGCGCTTGCCGCCGGGGCGAAACTCCGAAAGCTCCGAAAAATGACGGGCCACGAAGTTCCTTTTTTGAAGAAGCACACGAACGGGCCGTTCAAAGTGACTCTGCCCGCGCCTTCGAATTTCATGCTGGCAAGCTATAAGACGGGCATTACGGACAAATTCTATCCGACGCACGGCGACCTGCTGAAAGACCTGGTGGAAATTGTTCGCGATGACGTGAAATGGCTGGTGTCGGAAGGAGTCCAGTATATTCAGTTCGACGCGCCGTTCTACTCCCACTACCTCGATCCGCTGCAACGGGCGAAAATGAGGCAGGCGGGCCGAAGCCCGGATAAGGAACTTGAAAACGCGGTCGCCGGGGACAATGCCGCGTTGCGCGAAGTGCCGCGCAGCAGCGTCACGGTCGGCTTGCACGTCTGCCGGGGCAACAACAAGAGCCGCTGGTTCACAGAGGGAGCCTACGACTCCATCGCGGAAAGACTATTTGGGCAACTGCAAGTGGACCGGTTTCTTCTCGAATATGACACCGAGCGCTGCGGCGGGTTCGAGCCGCTGCGGCAGGTTCCAAGAGGGAAAAGCGTCGTGCTCGGCTTGATTACGACGAAAACGCCGAAGCTGGAATCGCAAAATGAATTGCGGCGGCGAATCGACGAGGCTGCCAAATTCGTGCCGCTGGAAAACCTGGCGCTCAGCCCGCAGTGCGGCTTCGCATCCACGGCCGCCGGCAACCTGTTAACTGCGGACGATCAATGGAAGAAACTGGAACTCGTCGTGGATACCGCGCGCAAAGTCTGGGGCAAGACGTAACGCCCACGGGCTATTTCACACCAGGAACGGGCTGACATGTGGGAACGTGCGGTTCCCTACACGCCAGCCCGTGGACCATCCCTCAGAGCGACCGCAGGAACAAGATCAGAGCCTGCTTGTTCTGTCGCGATAGCTGGTCGTAGTTTTCGACGACCCGGTTGGCCTCGCTTCCGGAACCTCCATGCTCCTGGATGGCTTGAAGCAAGTTCGAGGTGCGGCCATCGTGCAGGAAGAACACTCGCTGGCCGAGCCCCCATAGCGGCGCCGTGCGGAACTGGTCCGGCCCGGCATTTCCCTGCGAGATGCCGTCCGCGAGGCCTCTACCCATGTGATGCAGGGCCAGATCGGAGAAAAGATTGGCTTGCACGTGGGAAAGGCCGTCTGCCATGCCGGATGTGGCCGTGGTCATCGATGGAGTGTGGCAGTTCGCGCAACCGATGGCGGCGAAAATCCCCCTGCCCGACTGAATCTGCTGTGAGCAAGCAGATCCAGTGCAGGCAGGAATCGGCTGGTCCAGGAAGCGCATGAAGTTTGCGAATGCATTGACGTCGGAGGGAACCTCGGCCGGGACATTGGACTCAAAAACTGTTCGGTCTTCCGGCGTGGGGTTAAGAAGGCAGGTAAGCGGAATTGGAGTTGGCGGATATCCGCGTTCGTTGGGGAAGAGTTCGTTCGTTATGCCCATCTCTACGTTGTAGGCTTCCCCGGAGAAGACGACCAGAGATTTGTTCTGGGCCTTCCAGCCGAATCGGGTGATGGATCCATCGTTGCCGCTGCGATTGGGAATGCCCGCAATGCCCAACTGCCGGCTTGCCGAAGCGGCAAGGTTGGCGAGAATAGTCGCGTCATCGATGGTTTCGATCAAGCCCGCACCGAAGACCGGTGTGGGAATGCGAAAGCTGAGGTTGCCGTTGGCAGCTTCGGCAGCAAAGTCGGGCTGCGCCATGCTGCAGCCTTTCGCGTCCCCCCGACCGGTAATCGTGAACAGGCCGTGCACGCCGCCATCCGATTTGAACCGCGCCTCACGCACTGGGCCATCCGCAGTGACAAAGAACGGGATTGTGTTGGTGCCACCCATGAACTGGCCCACGGCAAACTGCGGATTTGGCCCAACATTGGGAAAAGCGTTTGCGTTAGGGGAAGTTCCGCCCGCCGCAGGCTGCGAGTGGCAAGAGCCGCAGGAGTTGCTATTGAACGTCGGCCCGAGCCCGCCGTTTCCCGGCGAGGGCAGAGCGAC
This sequence comes from Terriglobia bacterium, assembly GCA_041498955.1. Taxonomy (GTDB): domain Bacteria; phylum Acidobacteriota; class Terriglobia; order Acidiferrales; family UBA7541; genus Palsa-360. The sequence continues at coordinate 16,393 of JBGQJJ010000006.1, read as the reverse complement.
GTCCTCCACTTCATTGAACTGCGACAATCCATTCTGGAAGAACGCCAACTGCTGGGGCGAAAGGCTTTGGATCGGATTGCCCGGATTGTTCGGAAAGGTTGGATCGCCCGAGACTCCAAAACCCGCGCGAGGACCCGGGTCCAGGCTTTCCAGATTGCCTCCTTGGCCTCCCTGACCTCCTTGGCCTCTTTCGCTGCCAAATTGCTGAGCAAAAGCTCCAGCCCCAGCCAGGCAGACCGAAAGAACGAAAAACATTACGGACAAGCCTCGCACGATGTGTTTCTGTTGCTTCACCGCTGTTTCCCGGGTCTTCCTTGGGGGCTGAACAACGTGGACTTTTTTCATAGTATCCCTCTTCCTTCGCCTGACGTGAGCTGGGAAGTTGTGACTGCCAAGCGAGGCTTGAGCTTGTCTCCACCGCGCTTGGGCCCGACGTAAAGCCGGTGCCAAAATCGAAAACCCGCCGCCTGCCGGTCATGTTTCGTGCCAGGCATTCGACCTGGCCTCTGCACAGACCAGGAAAGACGGCACTGCTCTGAGAGAACAGAAATTCATCTGAAGCAACGGCTGCGTACTTTCCCCCAAAGCCATGCTTATGGAGGCAGACGATATTCTTTTCGGACTGCGAAATCTGCTGTCCCAAGGGACAGAATCGGGAGGGGGTAATGGGTCAACGTAAAGTACTATCGGCAACCTGTCCCTTCACTTTAATGGGTCTATAGGTACCTGCCCAACGAGAGGGGCAACCGAGATGAGAGAACAGGAAAGCTCGACAGGATTCGCCGGCGGCCTTTACACTAAGGCGCGCAACCGTGCCACGCAGGCCAGGCAAGAGGCTTCTTGATGCCCATCGTCACCTATGTTTCGTCGAGCGGAGCTTCCCGGAAGATTGACGTGCCTTCCGGGATGTCGGTCATGCAGGCTGCCTTGAATCACCGGGTCGAGGGGATTCTGGGCGAATGCGGCGGAAATTGTATGTGCGCCACCTGCCATGTCTATGTGGATGCTTCGTTTTTGAGCAGGATTCCCCCAGTAACAGACAATGAAAAATTCATGTTGAGCATCGCCGCGGAAGGCCCTGGAACGAGCAGCCGGCTGAGTTGCCAGATCAAAATGACGGAAGAGCTGGACGGGATCGTCGTCCGGCTCCCTGGCAAACAGAAGTGAAACGCACGGAAGAATCCCAACCGGGAGGACATGGCGCCATCATGAAACTACGCGAATTTGCGAAGCCTTTTCAGGTCGCGGATGGATCGCATTTCCGCCTGAAGGATTTCCATCCGGCGGACACGCTCGGCTTGAAGTCCAAAGAGCACGCGAAAGAAGCGCTCGAGCGAGGGATCGCCCGCCTCTCCAAACTGCAGGAAAAACTCTTTGCCCAGGATCGCTGGGCCATTCTGATGATCTTGCAGGCCATGGATGCCGCGGGAAAGGACAGCACCATCAAGCATGTCATGTCCGGAGTAAATCCCCAGGGATGCCAGGTCAATTCGTTCAAGGCTCCTTCCGCCGAGGAATTGCAGCACGATTATTTGTGGCGAACGTCGCGCTCGCTCCCGGAGCGCGGCAAAATCGGCATTTTCAACCGGTCGTACTATGAGGAAGTCCTGGCCGTCCGGGTGCATCCGGAATTGCTCGCCCGCGAAAAGATTCCGGCGCAGTTCGTGTTGGATAATGTCTGGCAGAAACGTTTTGAAGACATCAACGCGTTCGAACGCTATCTCTCGGGAAATGGAATTGTGGTGCTGAAGTTTTTCCTGCACCTTTCGAAAAAGGAGCAAAAGAAGCGATTCCTGGAGCGGCTGAAAGATCCGGAGAAAAACTGGAAATTTTCGATGAGCGACGCATTGGAGCGGCAACACTGGGAGAAGTACATGCGTGCGTACGAGGACATGATCCGAAATACAAGCTCCAAACACGCCCCTTGGTACGTCGTTCCCGCCGATCACAAATGGTTCGCGCGTCTGGTCGTGGCGGAAGCCACCATCGACGCGATGGAGGGTTTGGACCTCTCGTTCCCCAAAATGGACGCGGAGAAGCGAAAAGAACTGAATGATGTCCGCGCCGCACTCGAGCGCGAGGCCTGAGTGTCGCGCTTGTGTTGCGAACACTGGTCTCAAATCTGTGGACGAGACAATTTATTTACAACCAGATGAAGGGCCGCAGAACAACTTCGCCCGCCAGGCTGGCATCTGATTATCTTATTGTGACTAAACGGAGTGAGGTCATCGTTGTCGGAGCGGGGCCGGCGGGCATCGTTGCGGCAATCGCGGCTCGCAGGCTCGGCCTACAAGCAATCGTTCTGGATGCCCGCATGCCCCCGATCGACAAGCCCTGCGGAGAGGGCATCTTGCCCCAGGGGGCTGCTGCTCTAAGAAGGCTCGGCATTTCACTCCCGCCTGAATGCGCCTTTCCATTCCGTGGAATCCGGTTTGTGGACGGGGAACATTCCGCACGCGCGGATTTCGCGGGCATGACGGGGTTTTCCGTGCGTCGCGTGAAGTTGCATCAGTTGCTCGTCAACCACGCAGTCGAGGCGGGTGTGGAATTCCGCTGGGGGGCGCGAGTGATGCGAATCGATGCTGAGACCGTTACGACGGCAAAGGAAAGATTTTCCTACTGTTGGCTCGTCGGCGCGGATGGCCGGAATTCGCAAGTCCGCAAATGGGCAGGGCTTGATCCGCGGATCGTTCGAAGGAAACGATTCGGCTTTTGCAGCCATTTTCAAGTGAAGCCCTGGTCGGACGCGGTTGAAGTTCATTGGGCGCGAGGCTGCCAGATATTTATCACTCCAATGGCAGGCGATGAGATTGGCGTTGCCGTCCTTTCACGTGATCCCGCACTGCGGCTTGAAGGGGCACTGGCGCGATTCCCTGCTCTTGCGGAAAAGTTGCTCGGTGCGGCACAGACAACCAGGGAGTCGGGTGACGCCACAGGCTTGAGAATTCTGCCGGCCGTTACGCGGGGCCGGGTGGCGCTGGTCGGCGACGCATCGGGAACGGTGGACGCGGTGACGGGCCACGGGCTCAGCCTCTCGTTTCAACAAGCCATTCCTCTGGCGGAGGCCATGCGACTGGACGACCCGGCCCACTACCAACGTGCTCACAAACATATCGCGGCCGTGCCCATCGCGATGTCGCGTCTCATGCTGCTCATGAGTGAAAGTGATTGGATCCGCCGCAGAGCCATGCGCTTGTTTCAGGAAACCCCAGGCTTGTTTTCAAAATTGCTGGCGATTCATGCGGAGACGATGCCGCTTTCTTCGGTTGGCATGGCGGAAATCGCCGGTTTCGGCTGGAAATTTTTACGGACCTAGCGCCCATGATTCGCAACATACAATCCCTTCGCCGACTCTCCATTCCCTTCGTCCTCGCGGTATCCGCCGGGCTGGCCGCACTAATTCTGGCGCCCGCGTCCCGGGCCCAGGAATCCATTGTTCAGATTGATCCGGCGCAGACAAAGATCGAATTTTCGCTCACCGGCAACATGCACACCGTTCACGGAAAATTCGCTCTGAAAAGCAGCACCATCCGTTTCGATCCTTCCAGCGGGAAAATCGGCGGCGCGATCGTCGTGGACGCGACCAGCGGCGACAGCGGCAACAGCGGCCGCGACAAGAAGATGCATCGCGAAATCCTCGAAAGCGCCAAATTTCCGGAAATTGTTTTCACACCCATCAAAATAACGGGCGCGGTGGCCGCCGAGGGGTCTTCCAAAGTGGAAGTTTCGGGCCAGTTTCACCTGCACGGACAGGATCACGATGTGACGCTTCCGATCGACATCAAGGCGGAGGGCAGGAATCTGCAGATCACGACTCACATCGAGATTCCCTATGTGCAATGGGGAATGAAGAACCCAAGCAATTTCTTCTTGCGTGTCGCCGACAAGGTCACCATCGAAATCGAAGCCGCCGGCCGCGTGCAATCCGCCGGAAATCCTTAAGCGAAACGGATTCCCGCTGCATGGATTGCCTGGGACATCGCGCCGATGAGCGGCGCCTCTTCGTTCAATACCATGTGAATCGGAATTTGCGCCAAGAGCGCGGCGAACTTTTCCTTCTCGCAGAAGGCCCGGAAAAACGCGCCGTCTTCCATCTTCTTGCGAATCTTTACCGCAATTCCACCGGCAACCCAAACTCCTCCCCGCGCGAGAACCTTCAGCGCCAGATTGCCTGCCTCGGCGCCGTACAGACCCACCCAAAGGTCGAGCGTCTGGACGCAAACCGGGCAGCGCCCCTCAAGGGCCAGGCGTGTAATTTCGGGGGCGGCGTCCGCTTCCGGCCCTTGAAAGGAGGGATGCGTCACGGAAGCGTCGAGAAAAGAATGGATGGTCCGAAAACCGCGCCCGGAAAGAATCAGTTCCAAGCTCACAAATTCGAATTGCTTTTTCATGTAGCGCAACAATTCGATTTCTTGTTCCGTCCGGGGCGCAAAGTCCGTGTGGCCTCCTTCTGAGCTGGCCACCAGGTACTGCTTGCCGTCCCAGAACAGAATCGCCTCACCGAGGCCGGTGCCCGCGGCGAGCAAGGCCTGCGTGGATTGTGGCGAAGGCGTGCCTTGATTCAGTGTGGAAAGCTCCGATGGCGCCATCAGGGCCAGACTATACGCCGTGGCTTCCAGATCGTTTAGCAGGACAACGTGCGGCGTTCCAAGTTGCTTGGCAAGCGAAGCGCGGTCGATTATCCAGGGAAGATTAGTGGCCTTAACTCGATGATCGATCACGGGCCCGGCCACGCCAAAACCGGCCCCCTCAATGTAGTGTTTCCCGGCGCCTTTTGTTTCGGCGCGGGTCTCCAACAAGAATTTTGAAATCATTTCATCGAAGGTAGGAAATTCGCGGCTCTCATATCGCTGATCGATGATTTTTCGGTGGGATTTGCCGCGGATTTCATACAGCGCCAGATTGCACTTGGTGCCCCCGATGTCCCCAGCCAGTATCACGTGCTTCTCTCCGGTCTGCCGCGGGTAGTCCCCGCCGGCTTGGCCTGAGGCGCGGCCTTGTCGGACACGGCAGGCGTCAGCATCGCCGCCGCGGCTTTATCCACCAGAAAAAGTTTTTGCCCGAGATCCCGCGGCTGCACGAGCTGGGCGGGATAGGGAGGATCGGACTTCCCCTGCAACACGGCGTGCAGGATTTCCGCTTTTTCCGAACCCACGACCAGAAAGACAACGCGGTATGCCGCATCAAGCACAGGCAAGGTCAGCGTCATGCGGCGCATATTCAGCTTTGTCACCAGCGGAGTGCTGACCCAGCGCGACGTTTGGCGGGGAGCGCGCGTGCCGGGAAACAAGGAGGCAGTGTGCCCGTCTTTTCCCAGGCCCAGAAAAATCAGATGGAATCGCGGGAATCCGCGGTCATCCAGTTCGAGATATTTCCGAAGAACTTCCTCGTATTCGTGGGCCGCGCGGCCGATACTCGGTTTTTCGGCCTCCATGCGGTGCACGTTGCCCTCGGGAATCGGAATTCGAATCAGCAATTCGCGTCGCGCCATTCCATAGTTGCTCTCGGCATTGGTGGGAGGAACCGCGCGCTCATCGCTCCAGAAGAAGTGCGCCTTGGCCCAATCCACCTGGCCTCGAAATTCCTCGGAAGCGAGAAGATCGAACATCTGGCGGGGCGTAGTTCCGCCCGAGAGCGCGACCATAAACTGGCCATGCTTGGCGATCGATTGCCAGGCATAGTCGACGAAATGCCGCGCCGCGCCGCGCGCAACCTCAGAGGGATCTGGATACACATGCACGCCCGGAAGAATCTCCGAGGGGACGCCTTTACGGATTCCGCCAGTGTCGGCCATCGCGCTCCAGTAATTCATCAGCTTCGTGTGGGCCCCAGGTGCCCGCCGCGTAGTTGGGAAATTTGGGTTTATTCGATTGAAAATAATTCAGAATCGGATCCACGAGCGCCCATGCCGCTTCCACGCCATCCGCGCGGTCAAACAGCGTTGCGTCGCCGCGCATGCAGTCATTGATCAGCGTAGCATACGCCGATCGCTCGCCCCCGCCAAATTCCGCCTGATAACTGAAATCCATGGTGACCGTTTTCAATTTCATGGCCTGTCCCGGCAGCTTGGCATGGAAGGAAATCGAAATTCCTTCATCGGGCTGGACATTCAGCACCAGGGCATTGGAGGATAAATCCTGTCCGCGGAACACCAGGTGCGGCGCGCGGCGAAACTGGATGGCGATTTCGGTGACGCGGGAAGGAAGGCGCTTGCCGGTCCGCAGGTAAAACGGGACGCCGGCCCAGCGCCAGTTGTCGATCTGCAGGCTTGCGGCGACAAACGTTTCCGTGGCCGAATTCTTGGCCACGCCCGGCTCATCGCGGTATCCGTTCAGCAGGGAAGAATTTCCAGACTCGCTTCCCGGACCGTATTGTCCTCGAACGATATCTTTTTTGATGCTTTCCGGAGTAAATGGACGGATCGATTGCAGAACCTTAATTTTTTCGTTGCGCACGGCGGTGGCATCGAAAGCAGCCGGGGGCTCCATGGCCACAAGCGAAGTCAGTTGCAGGACGTGGCTCTGGATCATGTCGCGCGTGGCGCCCGCGGTTTCGTAGAACGCCGCTCGCTGCTCTACGCCTAAAGTTTCCGCCGCTGTGATTTGCACGTGGTCGACGTAGTTCCGGTTCCACAACGGCTCGAAAATACCGTTGCCAAACCGCAGCACCATAAGGTTTTGAACCGTATCCTTGCCCAGGTAATGATCGATGCGGAACACCTGCGATTCGTCGAATGCCTTGAGTACGGTATGATTCAGCTTCCGCGCCGAGGCCAGATCGCGGCCGTACGGCTTCTCGATGATGATTCGCGTCCAGGATTTCCCGTTTGGGTTTTTGGCCAGGCCGGCTTTATCAAGCTGGTCGATAATTCCAGGATAAACATCCGGCGGCGTGGCCAGGTAAAAGAGCCGGTTCCCGTTCAGTTTGTGCGCCTTGTCAAGTTCCTCGAGGCGGCTCTTCAATTTCTCGAATGCATCCAGATGATGGTATTCGCCCGCGACATACGCCAGGGCCTTTGCAAATTCCTTGCACTCCTCTTCCCGCAGCGTGCTGGCATCCGCGAATTTCTTCACCGAATCGACCGCCGACTTCTGAAACGCCTCGTCGGTCATGGGCGTGCGCGAAAAGCCGATAATGGCGAACCGCCGCGCCAGGCAATTCTGCGCGGCCAAGCCGTACAGCGCGGGAACCAGCTTCCGGCGCGAAAGATCGCCCGAAGCTCCGAAGATGACGATGGTGCAGGGATCGGCCGGCGAGATCGAACTCTGTTTTGCCGACTCGGCGGTGTCGAGTACCGCGCTCTTTCCTGGCGTCATGCTCGCGCCCTCACTTTTTCGCGGCCGTTTTGATGGCGTGGCCGCCAAACTGATTCCGCATGGCGGCCAGCAGCTTGTCGGAATAGGAATCGGAATCGCGCGACGTCAGCCGCTGCAGCAGCGACAATGTAATGACCGGAGTGGGCACGTCGAGATCGATCGCCTCAGCCACCGTCCACCGGCCTTCTCCAGAATCCGAAACGTAGGGGGCGATGCCCGCCATCTCGGCGTTTTCTTTCAGCGCGATGCTGAGCAAATCCAGAAGCCAGGACCGCACGACGCTCCCCGTTCGCCAGATTTCCGAGATCTGGTGCATGTCCAGAGCAAATTCGTTTTTCTTTTTCAGGATGGCGAAGCCTTCTGCATATGCTTGCATCATTCCGTACTCGATCCCGTTGTGAACCATTTTCACGAAGTGGCCCGATCCGGACGGCCCAACGCGCCCCCATCCCTGGTCCTTCGCAGGCGCGAGCGTTTCCAGCAGCGGGCGCAAATACTCGACCGCGGCTTTGTCTCCGCCCACCATCATCGAGTAGCCTTCCTTGAGTCCCCAGATTCCGCCGCTTGTCCCCACGTCTACAAAGTGGAATCCTTGCGCCTTCAGATTCACTCCGCGGCGCTGCGTGTCTTTGTAATTGCTGTTGCCGCCGTCGATCAGAATATCATCTTTCGAAAGATGCGGAAGGAGCGCGGCAATCGTTTCATCGACTGGCGCGCCAGACGGGACCATGATCCAAATGGCTCGCGGCTTCCCCACCAGCTTCCCGGCGAGGTTTGCAAGCGAATCGGCGCCCCCCGCGCCAGCCGCCGTAACGCGCGCCACGGCGGCGGCATCCCGGTCGTAACCGACGACGCTATGTCCGCCGCGCACGAGCCGCTCGACCATATTCGCGCCCATGCGCCCGAGCCCCACCATTCCGAGTTCCATATACGCCTCTTTCCACTACCTATTGGCAACGATCACGCCGCTTGCCGCCAGATCCTGCCGCAACTGCGCCGCGCTTTGGAAATGAATCGTGCGCATTTGTAATTGCCGCGCACACTCCAGATTCAGCTCCCGGTCGTCAATGAACAAACATTCGTCGGGATTGCGCTGCGTCACTTCGAGCGCCAGCTTATAGATTCCTTCTTCGGGTTTTCGGACGCCCAAATAGCAGGAACTGAAAAAAGCCTTGAACTCGCGCCGCAAATTGAACTGACGGATCCTGCGTTCATTGAGTTCGAGCGGCTCGTTGTTGATGGTGGCCTGCAGATATTTTCCGGTTGCGGCCACATCGGACAGAACCGCGCGCGATTCCGGGAATTCCGATGACTGCGCGAAAATAAAATCCGTGAATTCTTCGCGCGTGAAACTTCGCATGCGGTAGAAGACCGTGCGCTGCAGGTAGGTATCGAGCGTGATGCGCCCCGTTTCAAATGCGGGACTGGCGAGTTCGTGGCGATCTTGAAATTCTTCCCAATCGATCCCGAATTTCTTGGCCGCGGCGGCGCGCGCTGCGCGGTCCCATCCGTTCGACAGGATTACGCCGCCCACATCCCAAAACAGCGCCGTGACGTCCGACATCGCGCCCCCTCAGAGCCGACCGCGTGACCCGAATATTGTAAGCGAACCGGGCCAGGAAGCGCTGCACTCTTCGAAAATCAGTTTCGGGCGTTTTGCCATCGCCTTCGCACGCCCCGCCGGTTTGGATTTCTCCCAGTCTTGCAGTATCGTAGATGGGAACAGACTGGCTAAGTTCCCCGGTGGAGGATGCAGATGGCGGATGAATCCTGTGGCCCGACAAATCCCGTGGCTTCGAGTGCGCCTGCAAAGCCCGGCCAGCGCGTGGTCCATTGCGTAAAGTTTGACAAGGATATGCCCGGCCTGGAACGCATCCCGTGGAAGGGAGAGCTGGGCAAGCGCGTGTACGAGAACGTTTCGGCGGATGCCTGGAAACTGTGGATCGAATACTCCAAGATGCTGGTGAATGAGTACCGGCTAAACCCGCTCGATCCGGCGTCGCAGAAAATCATGGAAGAGCAGATGGAACAATACTTCTTCGGAGAGGGCGCCAAACTGCCGGAAGGTTACGTCCCGCCCAGGGCCAAGGGTTAAGTAGCACAGACTTCAGTCTGTGGATTTTTGTCAGAGATCTCAGGCCGCGCAGTCGTGCATTCGCTGTTCCCTAAAGCGAATTCGACAGACGAGTCTCGCGCGCGAGGGTGACCAGAACGCCCGCCAAGTTCACGTGGAAACCCACAGACTGAAGTCTGTGCTACTTAAACCGCTCCCGTCACGGGATGGTGGACGGGTAATCGCTCGGCAATCCCAAATTTCAATTGACTGTGCGCGTGGCGGAGCGCGGCTTCCACTTCGGCCGGCGATTTTGCGCGCGCGAAGATAAATCCGAGGTAGGAGGAACCTTCGGGCCACGCGGCGATGAAATCGTGCAGGCGCGCCGTGATTTGCACATCTTCGATGCCGGGCGTCGTGCGGGCCTCCCCCTCTCCTTCCACTTTTTCAAGCGCGCCGGATTTGGGCACGGGAATCATCATCACGCCGGAGGCGCCCTCTTCGCGATCGAGGTCCGTTCCCGGCATGCCCAACGCGTGGCGAACGAGCAGTTCTTCGAGCTGCATTCGTTGCGGCCCGAGCCGGACGGCGCGCGCACACAGACCGCCGATCGGCCGCGCCGCAGCTTCAAGCACCCACGGGCCTTCGTCATTGACGCGAAACTCGGCGTGCACGGGGCCGTGCGTCAGGCCAAGCGCCTGCACCGTCCGCTCCGCGCAATCGATGACGCGGTCGTACATTTCATCCGGGAGGCGGGAAGGCGCGACGTAAATTGTTTCCTCGAAATAGGGTCCTTCGAGCGGATCGGGCTTGTCGAAAATCGCCAGGATGCGCAGCTTTCCACGGGTCAGTAGTCCCTCGACGGCCACTTCCGAGCCGGGAAGGTAGCGCTCCACCAGCAGGCGGTCCGTCTCCGGCTCGCGCTCGACTTGCACTTCGGGGGACTCCAGGAGCTTCTTGATGCGTTCCACAGCGGCCTGGAATTCCTCGGGCGAATTCGCGCGAATGACGCCCTGGCTCGCGGCGCGCCGCATCGGCTTGACCACGCAGGGAAATTGGACGCGCGGAAGAATTTTTTCCACGCGCTTGTCGAGCCGGAAGGAAAAAAATCCGGGCACGGGAAGGCCCGCATCGCGCAAGATCTCGCGCTGGCGCAATTTGCTGCGGCAATTTTCCACGGCTTGCGGAGAATTGTAGGCGAATCCCAACGCGCGCGCCGTATAGGCCGCAGTCGCCGTCGGCCGATCGCCGAGAGCGATCACTCCGTCCACGGGCCGCACGAGCGATTGCTTGACGATGTGGCGCGCCGCATCCTCGGGTTCGTCGAAGCGAACCGCGATCGCGCCGTCCGCCCACGGGTCCTCGAGCTGGTGGCAGCGGTCGCTCGCAAACACAACATCCACGCCCAGCGCCTTCGCGGCTTCCGCGAAGCTGCGCGTCTGGTAACCCAATTTACTCGCGAGAATCAGTAGTCTGCTCATATGGTTGCTTCAAATGCTTCTGCACCCCTCGCTATTGGTGACCAGAGAGAACATGCCTACAAGCGCTCAACGTGTGCACATACAGGCCAGCGGCTAAAGCCGCGTTGGTCCTAGCTGCTTTACGGCACGGCTGAAGCCGTGCCCCACAAACATCGACCGACGGGCCAGCTTTGTGGGTCGCGGCTTTAGCCGCGACATGAAAACCGTGTAAAACGGGGCTTTAGCCCCTGAAGCGGTCAAATTGTACTTAGACAAGATAGATTCGACTTGCATCATACAAATTGATCCGCCTTGGCTACTAGTTCCTTCACTTTCCCGATGGAAACGAACTGAACGTCCATTGGTTCGGCGCAGCAATACCAGGGCTCATCGAGATACGGCACCGGCGCGCTCTTCCATAGAGAAGGCGCGATTCCGTTCGGCGCGCGATTTCCGGCGGCGGCATGCGCGGCGCGGCGAATGTGCGAAAAAATTTCCGTTCGCGAAAGTTTGAGGCTGTCTCCACGTTGGACGAGCTGCGAAATTTCGCGCGCCAGTGCATCCACACGCGCGTCTTCGTGTTGCCAGGGAAAGACGAGCGCCGCGGAATCAAACGGGCCCACCATCGCGCTCACCTCGGGCAATTCCAGCAGGCGCGAACCTGCCGGGATCAGCAGTCGAATGGCGAGCTGGATGGGGGCCACGTTTTCGGACAAACCTTGTTCCGCGAGCACGTCCAGCAAATCCGTGTAGCCCTCGAACGTCGTCCAGGGCGTGAACGGCACAAACGTGGGCAAGAGCGTCATCCCCAATTCCTGGAAGCGGGCGGCGGCCGCGAGAAAATCGGCGCGCGTGTGGCCCTTGTCAAATTTTTCAAGCACGGCGTCATCCACCGATTCCACGGCGCTGGTGACGAACAGGCAGCCGGTATCGCGCAGCGCCGGCAACAGTGCGTCTTGTTTGCGCAAATGCTCGATCTTGATGGTCACATCGTACGTGAGTTCCGGAAATTCGCGGTGCATCGCCTCGACAATCGAAATCGAGTGCGCCGGACCGTTGAAGAAATCGGGATCGCCGAATGTGATGTGCCGCGCGCCCGCCGCTACCTGTTGTCGAATATCTTCGAGGACGATCTCGCGTTCCACCACGCGAAACGCGCCGTTATACACCGGCACGATGGGGCAGTGCCGGCAAAGATGCTTGCAACCGCGCGTCGCCTCCGTGGAGCCCGCAACGCGATGCTCGCCGCCGGGCATGACTACGCGCGCATATTTCGACGGCTCCAGCATGCCTGCGCGGTCGGGCACAAGAAATTTTTGCCGCGCGAGAGAAATCACCGGCTCCGACTGTTTCCTGGAGCCGTTGCCGTTCGCCGCGCCATGCTCGAGGCGCGAGGCAAGGCTCGCAAGGCCTTCCTCGAACTCGCCGCCGAGAATCGTGCCCACGCCGAGGCCGCGCAAGTATTCCTCATTCACAGGAGCGTACAGCCCGTAAAAGCAAACGTGAGCGCGCGGGTTCCTTTCGCGGACTTTCGGAACGAGACCCGCCGCAAGCCGCGTGGCCGTGTGCATCGGCACATAAAATGAAATTAAATCCGCGGCGAGGATTGCCTCTTCGTCGAGCGGTTCGCGCGTCAAATCCAGGCACGAGACATCGTACCCGCTGGCGCGAAGCCATGCGGCCGGTGAAGCCAAACCAAATGGCTGCCTGCCAAGTTCATACGTGGAGATGAGAAGGATATTCATCCGGGTAAGCGTGCGCTGTTTCCCATTCTAACCGAAGCGAATCGCGGAGGAACAAGAATAGAAAAAAAACGCCTCGTCCCGGCGGCCGTGCCGGTCGGGACGAGGCGGAACTTGTCCACAATCTCGGGCCGTCGTGCTGCGGACATACCGACGAACCGCGAAAGTGGAAAATTCAATACCCTTACGGGCAGGTCGGTGAAAGCATCTTGATCGCCGTCACCTTCATATAGTGTGGCGACTTCGGGACGTCCTTCATCGCCTCGGCGTCCGCTGGAGGAACCGCCGTGCCGGTAATCTCAATCTTGTGGCCGACATGGGGCGCCAAGTTCGCCGTCGAAGAAACGATTCCTACTGACTTCGGCCCCTTTTCGAGGTCGGAGAGCATGAAGGAGCCTGCAGCCGTGCCGGCCCGCAGACAGCCGGTCATGCTGTGTTCTTTGGGAGCATCCTGGGCGCTGCTACCCATGGAAATGGTAAATGCGCATGCAACCACCAGAACCGCGAGAATCATTTTTTTCATGAACGTCTCCTTTTGAGAGGATCAGCGGGCATGGTATCACAAATTCTACCAGCAAAATTGAAATCTGTTTAGTTTTAGAGCGGTGCCCGCCTGGGCTCGCCGGACCTCCTTTGACCAGGGTACGCCGCCGAATCCCGCATGCACGAACATGTTTCCCGGACTCCCGGGCTGCGCGGAACTTCAGGATGCGTTATGATTGAATCCCTGCAACACTCGAGAAAGGAACAAGGTTCGTATGTCTCCCGCATCCAAAAATTCGTTCGGCACGCGTGACACGCTTCCAGTGGACGGCAAATCCTACGAAATTTTTCGTTTGAGCGCGCTTGAGAAAAAAGGAGTGGGGCATGTCTCCAAACTTCCCTTTTCGCTTCGCGTGCTCCTGGAAAACCTCTTGCGCCAGGAGGACGGCCGATTCGTTCATCCCGCAGATATCGAGGCGCTGGCCGGTTGGAATCCCAATGCCGCGACGCAAAAGGAAATTTCCTTCATGCCCGCGCGCGTCCTGTTGCAGGATTTCACGGGCGTGCCCGCCGTCGTCGATTTCGCCGCCATGCGCGAAGCGATTCGCACCCTGGGCGGCGATCCGAAGAAAGTGAATCCCCTGCTGCCCGCGGAACTCGTGATCGACCACTCCGTGCAAGTCGACAAGTCCGGCTCCAACATGGCCTTCGCATTCAATGCGGAACTCGAATTTCAACGCAATGTCGAGCGCTACGCCTTCCTGCGCTGGGGACAAGAAGCCCTGAACAATTTCAAGGTCGTCCCTCCGGATACCGGCATTTGCCACCAGGTGAACCTCGAATACCTCGCGCGCGTCGTGTTCGACGCCGCGGTGGACGGCAAGACGCTGGCGTTTCCCGATTCGCTCGTCGGCACAGATTCGCACACGACCATGGTCAACGGCCTCGGCGTCTTCGGCTGGGGCGTCGGCGGCATCGAGGCGGAGGCCGCGATGCTCGGCCAGCCTTTGTCGATGCTGATTCCCGAAGTGATTGGCTTCAAGCTGCACGGCCGTCTGCCCGAGGGCACAACCGCGACCGATCTCGTCCTGATCGTCACCGAAATGCTGCGCAAGAAGGGCGTGGTCGGAAAATTCGTCGAGTTCTATGGCACGGGGCTATCCAGCCTGAGCCTGCCGGATCGCGCGACGATTGCCAACATGGCGCCCGAATATGGCGCGACGATGGGCTTCTTCCCTGTCGATGCCGAGACGCTTTCTTACTTGCGCTTCACAGGCCGAACCGAAACCCGCGTGCGCCTCGTCGAGGAATACACCAAGGCGCAAGGCATTTTCCGCACCGATGCCACGCCGGACCCGATCTACACCGACAAGATCGAGCTCGATCTTGCGACTGTGGAGGCCACGCTGGCCGGGCCGAAACGCCCGCAGGACCGCGTCCCGCTGCGGCAGTCGAAAGCGTCGTTCGAAAAGTCGCTCGAGGGCGCCGCGCAAAAGCACGTTCCCGTGCGGAACAACGGCGACAAATTCGAGCTTTCGAACGGCTCGGTGGTCATCGCCGCGATCACCAGCTGCACGAACACTTCGAACCCGTCGCTGATGCTGGGGGCCGGCCTGCTGGCGAAAAAGGCCATCGAGCGCGGCCTGCACAGCAAGCCCTGGGTGAAGACCAGCCTCGCGCCCGGCTCGAAAGTGGTTACCGATTACCTCGAAGCCGCGGGCCTGGGAAAATATCTCGATGAGCTGGGCTTCCAGCTGGTCGGCTACGGCTGCACCACATGTATCGGCAACAGCGGACCGCTCGAAGAGCACATCGGCGCGGCCATCAAGGACAACAGCCTCGTCGCCGTTTCGGTTCTCAGCGGGAACCGGAATTTCGAAGGGCGCATCCATCCGCTGGTGCGCGCGAATTATTTGGCGTCGCCGCCGCTGGTGGTCGCCTACGCGCTCGCGGGCCGCATGGATTTTGACATGGCCAGCGAGCCGCTCGGCAATGACAAGTCCGGCAAGCCGGTATTTTTGCGCGATATCTGGCCCTCGCCGCAGGAGATCGAATCCACCGTGCGCGCGAACGTCACCACGGCGATGTACCACAAGGAGTATGGCGCAGTGTTCCAGGGCGATTCCCGCTGGCAGGGATTGAAGGTGCCAAAAGGCGATATTTACGCCTGGGATCAGCGGTCCACGTACATCAAGAATCCGCCATTCTTTGAAAAAATTACGAAGACACCGGCGCCGCTCACCGACATCCGCAGCGCGCGCGCCCTCGCAATGCTCGGCAACAGCATCACCACCGATCACATCTCGCCCGCGGGTTCGATCGGTGTCGATAGCCCTGCGGGGAAATGGCTCATCGAGCAGGGCGTCAAGCCCGTGGATTTCAACTCCTACGGCGCGCGCCGCGGCAATCATGAAGTGATGATGCGCGGCACATTCGCCAACATTCGTCTGCGCAACCAGCTTGCCCCGGGCACCGAAGGCGGCTGGACCGTGCACCAGCCCGACGGCGAAAAAATGTCGATTTACGACGCGTCCATGAAATACCAGAAAGAGGGCGTGCCATTGATCGTGCTGGGCGGCAAGGAATATGGATCGGGGTCGTCGCGCGACTGGGCGGCCAAAGGCACACTGCTTCTGGGCGTGCGCGCCGTGATCGCGGAAAGTTTCGAGCGCATTCATCGCAGCAATCTGCTCGGCATGGGGGTTCTCCCGCTGCAATATCGCGCGGGCGATACGGCCCAGTCGCTCGGGCTCACCGGGTTCGAGGAGTTCACGATCGAAGGCATTTCAAAACTCGCCCCCGGAATGGCCGTCGAAGTTCGAGCGCGCGATAAACAAGGCAAGGAGACAGTGTTCCAAACCGTCGCGCGCGCCGACACGCCCGAGGAAGTCAACTATTACCGCCACGGAGGCATCCTGCCTTATGTCCTGCGGCAGATGCTGTAAACGACAATGAGCGGCAGCATTGATGCTCCCGATTGGTCGGCGATCCCAAGTCCGATCGATGATGGAGCGGCGTCTCACCTTGTGGGAATGCGGATCCCTTCCGTCCCGTTAGCTGCCACGGATGGCACGAGCGTTGATCTCTCTTTGCAGCCGGGCCTGGTTGTAGTCTATGCGTATCCTCGGACGGGAATTCCCGGCATTGAAAACCCTGCCGGATGGGACATGATCCCCGGCGCGAGGGGATGCACGCCGCAATCGTGCGCTTTCCGGGATCATTTTGCGGAGTTGAAAGCTCTTGGCGTCAATCATCTCTTCGGACTCTCAACCCAGGACACGGCTTATCAGCGCGAGGCGGCGAACCGCCTGCATCTCCCGTTTCCGATTCTCTCGGACG
>JBGQJJ010000005.1:0-23335 GCA_041498955.1 Terriglobia bacterium | reverse complement strand
TAAAAATGTTGATTAGAACGCAATCGCCCGATTGACGCGAGCGCTCCGCTTTGTCATTATGCCGTGGGCCTGCGCGCACATGCGCTTGTCCGCTGGGGGAATTTATCAGTCTGCGCGTAACGATTCTGGCTTCAGGTAGTTCGGGCAACTGCACCTTGCTCGAGACGGACCAGACCCGGCTGCTGGTCGACGCGGGGCTCGGCAAAAAAGAAACGCTGCGGCGCCTTGCCGCGGTCGGCCGCGACGTCGATCGCCTCGACGGCATCGTCATCTCCCACGAACACACCGATCACATCGGCTCGCTCGCCCAGGTGCTCGGCCAGTGGCGCACTACGATTTACCTGAACGAAGCGACGCACACCGAGGTGATGCGGATCCTGCCGGAAACTTCGCACAAGCGCCTGGACCGCGTCGAGCACATTCGCGCCGGACAGCGAT
Organism: Terriglobia bacterium; assembly: GCA_041498955.1. Lineage (GTDB taxonomy): Bacteria > Acidobacteriota > Terriglobia > Acidiferrales > UBA7541 > Palsa-360. The sequence continues at coordinate 22,897 of JBGQJJ010000005.1, read as the reverse complement.
TCCTCGTGGGCGACATCGAAGTCTCTCCGTTCTCCATTCCGCACGATGCCATCGACCCGCTGGGATTCACCTTTCGCGCGAATGGAACGAAATTCGCGATCGTCACCGACCTCGGCTATTTGCCCGAGCTCGTGAAAGTTCACCTGCGGGATTCCGACTGCCTGATGCTCGAATCCAACCACGATCTGGAAATGCTGAAGGTCGGGCCGTATCCCTGGCACATCAAGCAGCGCGTGATGAGCCGCACGGGGCACCTGTCGAATCATACGGTCAGCGAATTTCTCGCCGATGCGGATGGATTCGACGCGCACGCGCGCTACGTCGTCCTCGCGCATCTCTCCGAGAACAACAACAACCCCGACGTCGCGCGCATTTCCGCCGAAGAAGCATTAGGCCGGCGCACCGGCGCCGCGGCGTTCTGCGGTGAACTCATCGTTGCCTCGCAAAGTTCACCGCTTCCCACACTGAATTTATAGGGGTCACCCCATCGGGAGGATCTGGCATGAGCGAACCACTCACCGTCGTCGCACGCGTGCGGGCCAAGACCGGCCAGGAAGCGCGCCTTCGCCAGGAATTGCAGCGATTGGTTGCTCCAACCCGCGCCGAGGCAGGATGCCTTCGCTACGACTTGCACGAATCGACGGCGGAGCACGGATGGTTTCTACTCTACGAAACTTGGAAAAGCGAAGCGGATTTGGACGCGCACTTTCAGACTCCGTACCTGAAAGCATTCTTCCACATGGTTTCGGAACTTGCGGATGGGCCGTCGGAAATTACGAAGTGGACGAAGTTGGGGTAGCCGCTCGGTGCCTCGGCCATTCCGTGAGCCTGCCGCTCTTGATGAGTTTCGCTTTTACCTTATCCAGCGGAATTCGCTTTTCGTGCCGCCGCGACCGAGAGACAAGCACATCTTGAAAGTCTTCCCACAATTCTCCGTGTTTAGTCAGGTCGAATTGAACGGCCACCTTCCGACCCTTTTCGTCTGTCACGTACTGTATTCCAGTCATACTTGTATATTACTCCAGGTGAATGTCTCCGCGCATCTTCCACCTTGTCGCAACAACACCAATCCAGCAGTAGTAATGATATTGCATGCCTTGACCTAACGTGGGTCAATGCGGCACGGACGCCTGATAGACGCGGTACCAATCCTCCGCAATCTCGCGCTGCGCCTGGTCCAGCGTGAGGCTGCCCGAACAGACTTCGGCGTGCAGGTAATTTTCCACTTTGTCCTTGGCACGCGCGCCGCCGTCCGGGATGGACGTCTCGAACGGTTCGGGCCAGAGATTTCTTGGGTCGGTTGGATTGCCGCCAAGCTCGAGCGGGATGAAATGGTCCTCTTCGTAATCTTTCAAGCGGGAATCGGAATAGCCGTATTCGCCGATTTGTTCGATTTTCAGGCGATGCGTGTAGCTCGCTTCCGGACGGATGGATTTCGTGCTCCATCTCGGATTGCAGATCGTCTCGCGGATATTTTCCTGCGTGATGTCCGGATTGGTTGCGCCCGGAGTCCGCGCCGGGTCGGGATAAACATCCGGCGGGCCGACATGAGGCCGAATCGATTCGCTGTTTGCTGGTGAACTCTTCTCCGACGAAGGAAATTGAGTGCGGATGAACCATGCGACGATAAAGAGCCCAATGATGGTGAGTAGAAGAGGAAAAACGCTTTTGCGATTCCGCATCTGCTCCAGTGTAACTCAAGTGGGATGGGGGCTTAGTAGCACAGGCTTCAGCCTGCGGGTTTTGGACCTTGCAAGGACAAACCCCCACAGGCTGAAGCCTGTGCCACTTGAAAGCGGAATTCGGGTATCATCATCGAGGGAGTTTTCCCCAGCCAATTTTTCTTGATCTGCCGCGCCCGATACCGACGGCGTGTGCGCCGAGGGAGTTCCGCTTGATTTCACGATACACGCGCGAAGAGATGGGCCGCGTCTGGACCGAGGAGGGCAAATTCCGTCGCTGGCTGGAAGTGGAGCTGGCCGCCACGGAAACGCTGGCCGAAACGGGAGTCGTGCCGGCCGCGGCTGCCGCGAAAATCCGCGAGAAGGCGCGCGTCGACGCCGGCGTAGTGAAGCGGATCGCGGAACACGAAGCCAAAGTGAAGCACGACGTGATCGCGTTCACCATGGCCGTGGGCGAAACGATTGGCGATCCCGAAGCCGCGCGCTGGCTGCACTACGGCCTGACTTCGAATGACATTGTGGACACGGCGCAGGCCCTGCAGATTCGCGAGGCTTCCCGCCTGATCGAGCACGGACTCGTGCGCTTCGGCGAAGTGCTCGAGCGCCGCGCGCGCGAATTTCAGCACACGCCTCAAATCGGACGCACGCACGGCATTCATGCCGAGCCGATCACGTTCGGCCTGAAGGTCGCCAACTGGTTTGCCGAAAACCGCCGCAACCTGGAACGATTCGGCCAGGCCGCGCGGCAAATGGCCGTGGGAAAAATTTCCGGCGCCGTCGGCAATGCGTCGCACCTGGGGCCGGACGTGGAAGCGTCCATCTGTAAACGACTGGGCCTCGACGTGGCCCCCGTCGCGTCGCAAGTGATTCAGCGCGACCGCCACGCCCAGTATCTTTCGGCGCTGGCCATCCTCACGGCCACGCTCGAAAAGATTGCTCTGGAAATCCGCCACCTGCAGCGCACGGAAGTGCGCGAGGCCGAGGAACCGTTTGGCGGCGAGCAGCGCGGAAGTTCGGCGATGCCGCACAAGCGCAATCCGGTGTCGAGCGAACAGGTGTGCGGCCTGGCGCGCGTCGTGCGCGCCAACGCCGGCGCGGCGCTCGAGAACATCGCGCTCTGGCACGAACGCGACATTTCGCACAGCTCGGTCGAGCGCGTCATCCTGCCCGATTCGACGATCCTGGCCGATTACTTGCTCGCGCGCATGACCGACATCGTTTCCGGGATGCGCGTCTTCCCCGAACGCATGCGCCGGAACCTGGACGCCACCGGCGGCCTGGTCTTTTCCGGCCAGCTTCTGTTGGACCTGATCGAAGCGGGCGCCCCTCGCGAAGACGCCTACAAATGGGTGCAGGAGCACGCCATGGAAGCGTGGGAAACGGAAACAAACTTTCGCCAGCGCGTCGTGGCCGACCCGCGAATCAAAGTTTTCCTGGACCGGGCCGCCCTCGAAAACACGTTCGACCTGAACCGGCACCTGCGCCATGTGGACGCGATTTTTGCCCGCGTTTTTAAATAAATCACGCGGCGCTTGAAGCTCGGTAGAGAATCCACCCTGGTTGTTTCAATGCGGTGCAGAAAACTGTTTCTTTTGGAACCCGATCTGCACCACTCATGCCAAGTCATCTTGACACACTTACTGCATCCGTCGAAAATATGATTCCCTTCAATCGCAAGCATGAAAATGATCGCATGCGGGAATCTTCCTCTCTGTTCCGCATCGCTCGGCCATCTACAGGGGGGAAGAGTGTCTTCCATTACCTCACTCAAGGGAACCATTCTCGTAGCAGATGACAATGAAAGCATCCGCGAACCGCTGACCGAACTGTTGCGCTTGAACTGCTATCGCGTCATTGCGGTCGACAATGGCGAGCAGGCGTTCCATGAGGCTTGCTCCCAGCCTGTGGATCTGGTGCTGCTCGACGTCATGATGCCGGGGCCCACCGGATTTTCGGTGTGCCGCGCGATCAAGGCCCGGCCGGAGACGCGGTTTCTTCCGGTGGTGCTCATCACCGGGCTCGCCTGCGCGGAAGACCGCATCCGGGGCATCGAAGCGGGCGCGGACGATTTTTTGAACAAGCCTGTAAGGAAGGAAGAGTTGCTGGCTCGCGTGCGTTCGCTCGTACGGCTGAAGCGTTACACGGACGAACTGGAAAACGCGGAGACCGTGCTGTGCACGCTGGCGCGCAGCATCGAAGCGAAAGATCCTTACACCGAAGGCCACTGCGACCGGCTCTCGCGCTACACCGTTTCGCTTGCCGAACAAATTGGACTGTCGGGGGAGGAGCGGAGTGACCTGCGCCGCGGCGGAATCGTGCATGACATTGGCAAGGTTGCGGTGCCCGAGTCCGTACTGCTGAAGCCCGGTCCATTGGACGCCGCCGAGCGGACGATCATGCAAGAACACACCATCATCGGCGAGCGCATTTGCGCGCCCCTGAGATCCTTTCGCAACGTCCTGCCCATCATCCGGTCGCATCACGAAAAGCAGGATGGCAGCGGCTACCCCGACCATTTGAAGGGCGAAGAAATTCCACTTACCGCGCGCATCCTGCAAACCGTGGACATCTACGATTCGCTTACCACCGATCGCCCCTACCGCAAGGCGCTCTCGCAGGAAAAGGCGCTCGAAATCATGTGGGAAGAAACGCGCCGCGGCTGGTGGGATGCGGATTTGGTGTCCGCTCTCGAAGGGTTGCTGGCGGAATCGCCGCTGGCATTATCCGTGGCGAGTGTCTGAACCTTGCGGACAATTCATGCGTTGCGTCACACGCGCTGGACGTAGCGCGCTTCCGAGGTATCCACTCTCACTTTGTCACCGGTATTGACGAACGGTGGCACCTGGATCGTAAGGCCCGTCTCCAGTTTTGCCGCTTTCATCACCGCGCTGGCGGTGGCTTTCTGCACGGTCGGCTCCGTGTCGACGACCGTGAGGTCCATCGTGTCCGGCAGCACGACGCCAATGGCTTTGCCTTCGTAAAATTCGAGCTTCACCGTGGTGTTCGGAATCAGGTAGTACACCGCTTCCCCAAGCACGTCCGCGCCGAGATGAAACTGCTCGTAGGACTCCGTGTTCATGAAGTGGTAGCCTTCGTTGTCCGAATACAGATATTCGTGCTCGATCTCATCGAAGATGGCGCGCTCGATATCCACTTCCGCGCGGAACCTGTAGTCGATGATCGAGCCGGTGCGCAGGTTGCGCATTTTCGTGGCCATGGCGGCGCGCTTGTTGCCGGGCGTGCGGTGCTCGACGCTGTGCACCGTAAACAGTTCGCCCTCGTGGCGGATGGTCATTCCGGGGCGCAATTGTGTTGCTCGCATTCTATTTACTCCTGATGCCTACGGGGTCTTGCGGCAGGCGGTTCCAATCGGCTGCAATTTCGATTCGCGCAGTCTGGACGGTGCAGGGATGCCGGACCAAAAGTGCGCCGCCCATCGAATGAAGATTATAGACGCCGGGCCGAGGGCCGGTCAACGTGAGTGCGGCTCGCCCGAGCGAGTGTCCGGTGTGGATCGTGCTTCTAGTGGAGTACAATCTGTCCCAGCTCAGAAATGACGGAAGGAGAAAAAATGGCGGAACCGACATACGATGAACTGAAGGCGCGCTTGGAGGAGCTGGAAAAGAAGGCGGGGCGGCGCACCGGCGAACTGGACTTCAAGGTCGGCGAAAAAGGCGGCGTGAGCGTCTACGGCCTGGGCCGATTCCCGGTCACATTGTATTACGAGCAGTGGAACCGGCTCCTGGAGGCCGCGCCAAGACTGCGGGAATTCCTGGAAGAAAACAAGAGCAAGCTCAAGCTGAAGGAAAAATGATCCGCGATCCATGTAGGACAGGCTTCAGCCTGTCTGGTTTTGACTTTCTAGTTTCGCCACAAAAGCAGACAGGCTGAAGCCCGTCCTACTTACTCGCCATGATCTTTTCTATTTCATCCGGCGAACGCGGCAGGCGCGCGGTGAGCAATTTGTATCCGGTCGGCGTGATGAGCACGTCGTCCTCGATGCGCACGCCGAGATTTTCCTCGGGAATGTAAATCCCCGGCTCGATGGTGATGACCATTCCCGCTTCAAGCGGCCGCGACGGTCCGCTCGGATCGTGCACGTCGAGCCCCAGGTGGTGGCTGAGGCCGTGAATGAAGTACCGGCCCAGCGAGCGGCCTTCCTTGTCCTTCCCGTGTGAATCGATGTAATCCATGGCAATTTTCTGGAGACTCGTCGCGTCCTTGCCCCCGAGCATCATGCCGGGCTTGAGCGCTTCCATCGCGGCATTCTGCGCTCCAAGGACGATTTCGTAAATTTCGCGCTGGCGCGGAGTGAATTTTCCGTTGGCCGGAATCGTGCGCGTGATGTCGGACGCGTAACCGGAATACTGCCCAGCTACGTCGAGCAACACGATGTCGCCATCCTCAATCCTGCGGTCGAGCTTGTTGTAATGGAGCACGGTCGAGTTGAAGCCCGTCCCGACGATCGGCGAGTATGCCTCGGTTTCACAGCCCGCGTACGCGTGAATCTCCACCATCCTGGCCGCCACCTGATATTCATACAGCCCCGGCCGCATCATTTTCATTGCGGCAAGGTGCGCGTCGATGGAGGGATCGACAGCCTTCTGCATCAGCGCCAGCTCGCCCGGCGACTTGATCGCGCGCAGCGTCCCGACGGCGGAGGAAACGTCCTTGAGCGAAGCCTGCGATACGGCGTCCTTCACCCATTTCGACCAATTCGCAGCGTGCGGATAGCCCTCGTCATGAGGGCCCGGCAATTCGGTGTAAATTTCCGGATAATTTTTTGCCAGTGAGGCGAGCGCATCATGAAGCTTCGCAAAGGTCTCGACGCGGGTGAAGCCCGTCTTTTCCTGGATGCCCGGATCGTCCGGTCCCATGCGCGGGCCGTTCCACCGCTCCTCGGCCGGATCGCGCGGCGGAAGATACAAAATTTCGCGCGCGCCGCTCCATCCTTTCTGCTCCGCCGATTCGGGCACGAGCAGCAGCGCGGCGCCTTCTTCATTGTGTCCCGTGAGGTAATAGAAATTTTCTTCCTGCATGAAAACGTAGGAGGGATTCGCTTCCTCATGGCCCGTGTAGCCGAACAGCACGATGGGAGCATTGACCGCGGCGATGAGCCTCGCGCGCCGCTCGGCAAACGCGCTCAGCGGCTCGCGCTCCCACGCCGCGAGCATCGGCCCGAGACACGCCACGAGCAGCAGGGCAATCACACCGCGCAAGATCGAGCTTCGCCTCTTCATCGGGTCACCCCGCGCGAACCCTCCTGCAAAAACATTTCACCACACAACTTGGATGCGTTCGAATCTTATATTGCCACCTTGTGCTTCTCTCTTCGAATACCGAGCAATGCAATCAACGCAAGGACTCCCGGATAGCAGGACACAACGTATCGAGGCTCAGGGGCTTCCACCGTAGTGAGGAACGCCGTTCGAATCAGAAAATACAGGAGCAGCAGGGCTATCCCCCAGAGGTTCGCCCAAGCAGGCGCTCCGGGCGCGCCGCTTCCCCGGCGCGTGCGCCAAGCAAACCAGATTCCGCCTATCGCCAGCGCCACGTAGATGTAGCCCAACACCGCGAATCCTCCCGTAACGAGTACATCGGCGTGGGAATCTTCCCATTGCTCGCGGAGAGGCCAGAATTTGCCGTCGATGGGCAACAGCTCGGTCCGCGGCGTGAACCAGATCGCCAGGGCGCGTTCGAACGGCACGCGCACGTACGTTCGCAGGGGGTGGCGCTGCGTCCGTTCACGGGCGATTTCGGCGTATTGGCGATCCATTTCGGGAGAAATGTCGAGCTCGGGGCTGTCGTCGTATTGCGCGATCAAATCCGCGACTCGCGCCTTTTCCTCGGGAGAATCGAAAGCCGAGGCAGGGAGTTCGTTTACGTCCAGGCGCTCTTCTCCGATCTTCCAAACTGTAAAATATACATCGCGATAGCGTTCGAGCCACGTCCCCGTCCAGGCGTAATAGCCAACCGGCGGGTATTCGCCGGGGAACGTGGCGTAGCGCGGCGCGAGGAATTGCAGCTTGTTCAAGGAAATGGCATTCCGCGCGGCCCAGGGCAGGAGCGGCAGCAGAAACGCGCCAGCCATGGCCGCAGCCAGCAGGATTGCTTTTCGGACGCCCTGAGCCTTCCATGCGCGAAATCCGTACACGAGTACCGCAACGCCGAGAAGCAGGGGCATTTCGGGGCGCACCAGAGTCGCCGCTCCAGTGAGGAGGCTTCCCGCCAAAGCAAAAGCGAGGGGGAAAGCCCATACGTGCCCGATGCGTAGGGCCACCTGATCGTGTTCCTGCCTTAGTCCCAAGACGAAACAGCCAAGCGCCGCGGTAGCGAGGAACGTGACCACGACTTCGGTCAGCACGACGGCCGAGTAGTTGGCCACAAATGGACAGGTAGCAGCCAGCCAGAGCGCCACAATCCACACGCGCCGGCGCGCGCCGGCGGGTGCTAACGCCGCGGCCAGCGCAGCCGTCAAAATACAGGTGCAGACGTCAAGAATGGCCTGAGACAACATAATAGCCGTCATCGAGCGTCTAATGAGCAGAGCCACTCCAGCCAGAAAGGCCGGATAGCCCGGCGTTCGGAGGTCCGTCGGAACCACCTGGCCGTTCTGCGACAACCCATAGACATGATGGTCGATCCAGTTGCTGGCCAGTTGAAGGTAGGTGGTGCTGTCGTCGGTCGTGGTGGGAAACCAGTGGACGAACACCAGGCGCAGGGCCAGCCCCACGATTACGGCCAGGAACGTGTGAGCGCAAAGAACCGTGACGCTTTCGCGCCGTGCGCGTATGATCGTCTCTTCCCCGTCGTGAGGTTGTGTGGCAGGTTGGTTGGTCATCGACGCCGTTCCGACGGACGGCTCGCTTGAAATGAATGTATGAAGCCGCGCAAGCCCATATTCTACGATGAGCAGCGCCGCCGTTGGCGGCGCACCAGCCGTATTCTGGAAATCAGCGGCGCACTTTTTACTTTGCTGGCTATCACGTTTTTAATCAATGTTCTAGTCAGTCCCCGATTGCCGGTGCCGCTGCTCCCCACCAACCGGACGGCGCTCCATCCGGTCCGTGAAAAAATTCGAACGAAGATCACGCTGAAGCGGACCGGGCGGCAACGCCGCGTCGAATCGCTCGGCCAGATGCCCGCCCCTCACGATCTCGTACGGGCAGCATTTTACGTCAGCTGGGATCCAACGTCCCTCGCGGCGCTCCAGCAGCATTTCCGCGATATCGACCTGCTCATCCCCGAGCGTCTGCACTCGATTACCGCAACCGGCCGCCTGGATGTGGAGGCCGATCCCAAACTGGCGGCGTGGGAACAAACGCTGCAGCAGCAAAATCCGCCGATCAAAATCCCCACGATGCCGCTGTTGAACAATTCCGACGGCACGAACTGGCTGACCGACGAAATGGCCACCATGCTCAAGAGCAGCACGGCGCGGGGAAATCTAGCGCAGCAATCCGTCCAATATCTCACACAAAACCACTTCGCCGGCCTGGTTGTCGATTTTGAAGAAATTCCCGAGAAAAGCCAGAAGGATTTCAGCCAGTTTATCGCCGAGCTTGCCGCGAACCTGCACAACTCGAATCTGAAACTCATGGTCTGCCTCCCGGCGGCGGACTGGATCTACGACTATGCCGGCATTGGAAAATCCGCCGACGCCGTGATCCTGATGAATTACGACCAGCACTGGCGCACCTCCGGGCCCGGCCCCATCGCCGCACAGGATTGGTTTGTGAAAAACATCGAGGCGATCACGAAACTGGTGCCGCCGGGAAAGCTGGTGATGGGAATCGCCAACTACGCCTACGACTGGCCCAGCAAAGCGGGAATGAAAGCCCACGAACAGGCGAAAGTCGAGAGCTTCCAGGAATCCATCGTCACGGCGACCGAATCCGAAGCCCAGGTCCAATTCGATTCGGATTCTCTCAACCCTTACTACTCGTATTCGGACGAGCATAACTTCATTCACCGCGTCTGGATGCTCGACGGCGTGACCGCGTACAACGAACTGCGCGCCGCGGAACGCGTCGGCGTGCAAGGCACGGCGATCTGGCGGCTCGGCTCGGAAGACCCCTCTGTCTGGTCGATCTGGGACGTTGCGCAGCCCGACGATGCCGCGCGCACGAAACTGGAGGACATGCCTCCGGGATACGACTTGGTCCTTGAAGGGGACGGCGATATCTGGAGGTTCTCGGACACGCCGCATAAAGGCAAGCGCTCGATTCGCTTTGATCCTGCGACCGCCAACATCGTCGAGGACAATTACGAATCGCTTCCTACTTCTTATCGCATCTTCCAGATGGGCGCAGCGCCCTACAAGGTCGCGCTGAGTTTCGACGACGGGCCGGACACGCAATTCACTCCAAAAATTTTGGATGTTTTGAAGGCGAAAAAAGCGCCGGCGACATTCTTTGTCATCGGGAGCTATGCCAACGACAATCTGGGGCTAGTGAAGCGCGAATACGAGGAAGGCCACGAAATCGGGAATCACACGTACACCCACCCGCACTGGAATGACACGCCGCGCGCGCTGATTGACGTCGAGCTGAACGTTACAGAACGCCTCCTCAGCAGCACCCTGGGCGTGAAGACTCTGCTGTTCCGTCCGCCGTACGGCATCGACCACCAGCCCGAAACGGCCGATGAAGTCGCGCAATTGCCTATCGCCCAATCCATGGGCTACTTGATTGTAGGCGCTCGAATCGATCCGCACGATTGGGGCGAGCCCGGCGGAATCCCGCCCGCCCGCGCGCCGGTGATCGTGCAGCGCGTCCTCGAGCAGGCGCGTTCCAACGGCGGCAACATCGTGCTGTTGCACGACGGCGGCGGAGATCGCACCCAAACCGTGCTGGCGTTGCCGCAAATTATTGACGGCTTGCGAGCCGCGGGTTTCCAGATCGTGCCCGTCTCGGATCTTGTGGGGCAGACGCGCGCGCAACTTATGCCGCCGCTCACTTTCCGCGAACGCCTGGTCGCCCAAGCCGATGGGCTGATTTTCACTCTGTATGAATGGTCGCGGCTGAGCGTGGCGTTTATTTTCGTGCTGGGGATTGGGCTGGTGAGCTGCCGCGCGATCATCGTGGGGTTGCTCGCCATTATCGAAAAGTTTCGCCCGGCGCCTCCGGATCAACCGGATTTTCAGCCGTTCGTGAGCGTACTCATTCCCGCCTACAACGAGCAGGATGTCATTGTCCAAACCGTGAATTCCGTGCTGGAGTCGGACTATCGCGGACTGGAAGTCATTGTCGTCGACGATGGGTCGAATGACGGCACAGGAGAGTTGCTCGACGCGCAGTTCGGGCGCAATCCCGCGGTGCGCATCACTCACCAGCCCAATAGCGGAAAGCCGGCTGCGCTCTCCCATGCCCTCGCGGAGGCTTCGAGCGGCATCATCGTGACCATCGACGCGGACACCGCGATTGAGCCCGACGCCATCAGCAAACTCGTCCGGCATTTCGTCAACCCCAGGGTCGGCGCCGTCGCCGGAAACGTCAAGGTGGGCAACCGGATCAGTTGGCTGACGCGCTGGCAGGCGCTCGAATACATCACCAGCCAGAACCTCGAGAAGCGCGCGTTCGACTTGCTGAATTGCATTCCCGTCGTCCCCGGAGCGCTCAGCGCCTGGCGGGCGGAAGCGATCAACGATTCCGGCGGCTTTAGCGCGGATACCGTGGCGGAAGATACCGACCTGACCATCACCATCCGGCGAGTGGGCTGGAAAATCGATTACGAAGAAGAAGCGATTGGCTGGACGAACGCGCCCGAAACAGCCTCCACGCTGATCCGCCAGCGATTCCGCTGGACGTTCGGGACGCTGCAGGCCTTTTGGAAACATCGCGACACACTGGGCCGCACGAAATACGGGACGCTGGGATGGATCGCGCTGCCCAACATGTTTCTGTTTCAGCTTCTCTTGCCGCTGTTCTCTCCGGTGATCGATCTTCTTTTTCTGGGCTCGCTGGTGCTGTATGGCGCTTCCCAATTCCACTTCACGCATTTGGAGCAGATCTACACAGCCGCTGACGTGCAACGCTCGCTCGTTTTCTTTATCGGATTCATGCTGATCGATTTTCTGACGTGCATCGTCGCATTCACTCTCGAACGGCATGAAGACTGGTCCCTGCTGTGGCCGCTCTTGCTGCAACGTTTCTATTACCGCCAGATGATGTACTTCGTGCTGTTCCGCTCCTTAATGGGCGCCGTGCAGGGCAGGTCGGTCGGATGGCGCGGCGTGGAGCCCGAAGTCCCGGCGCCACCGGTGGCGCAGGTGAAGGCATGACTTCTCCGTATACTTTCCAGTGGACAAAGTTTTGAACGCAGGATTGGATACGGGCATGTGCAGAGACACTCTGTTCGAACACCACTCTGCGTTCCGAGTTTCAACTTCCAGATGGGCGACGATACGTCCAGAACCTCATTCTTTCATTTCCCACAACCCCGTTTCTGGACCGCAACTGGCACTTGTCCGCTAATCCGACTAATCGGGAGTTATAGGAGGGACAGTCTACGGGAGAACGCCGCCGGCGCGCGGCCGACATGTATTGCACTGTGCTATTGATTAAGTATATCATTGCGCTCCGATCATCCGCATCACGTAGGAGCAAGCGACGGCATGGGAGCATCCGCCTCGAGTCAGAGACCAGAAAGCTCTGCCGCTGCGTCCCTGCAGGACTTTCAACGCTCGCGCTTCAATCAGGGCTACAAAATCTGTGTCTTCCTTTCTTTTCTCTCAGTCGCATTCTTAGTCGGGTGCGGCGGCGGTGGAGGATCCGGCGGAAGTGGGCCACCACCGCCACCATCGAACACGTTCGCGGTAGACGTCACATTGCTGGGTCTTTGGGGAACAGGCGGAGGTTTGGTTTTGACGGATAACAACAATGACGCTTTGCCAGTGACGGCAAACGGAACCTTCCAGTTTCCGACTCTGATTCAGAGCGGAGGCAGCTACTCCGTTACCTTGCAGACCCAACCGGCTTCCCCGGCACAGACCTGCGCAGTAACCGGCGGCAGTGGAACCGTGACCAATAGTGCAGTCAACGTCAGTGTAGACTGCGGCCACGCCGAGTGGGCTTGGATGGGCGGCTCTACTTCCTACAATCAACCCGGCACATACGGCACCTTGGGAGATCCGGCTGCCAACAACATTCCTGGAACAAGAATGTCCGCTGCAAGGTGGGTCGACAAACAAGGCACTTTGTGGCTGTTTGGCGGCGTTGGGTTGGATTCGGTGGGCGCTGCTGACGGCCAACTGAGTGACCTCTGGACGTTCAGCAATAATCAATGGACCTGGATAGGTGGATCGGATTTAGTGTACCAAGCCGGGACATATGGCACGAAAGGCGCAGCCTCTGCAAGCAATTGGCCAGGGGCTCGCGGAGACGCCTTAACGTGGGTGGATGCGGAAGGAACTTTCTGGCTTTTCGGAGGCTTCGGTTTCGATTCGACCGGAACAAGAGGCTACCTTAACGACCTATGGAAGTACTCTGGCGGCGAGTGGACATGGGTTAGTGGCTCCCAACTCGTCAATCAATCGGGATCCTACGGAACGCTGGGTACAACCAGTGCGAGCAATGTCCCCGGTGGTCGCTACTACAGCTCAGCCTGGCTTGGCAAAGACGGCAGTTTTTGGCTCTACGGCGGGGCCGGCTTCGACTCGACCGGGCAAGTGGGCTATATGAGCGATCTATGGAAGTACAGCGGGGGCGAATGGACATGGGTCGCGGGTCCGAACGTCTGGGGCCAGAACGCGGCTTATGGTACGCAAGGCGCGGCCAGCGCAGGCAACACTCCAGGGGACCGACACGGCGAAGCAACGTGGACGGACTCATCCGGAAACCTGTGGCTCTTTGGAGGCCTGAACCCCAATACGGGGGCCTTTTTGAACGATGTTTGGAGATTCAGCAATGGCCAGTGGACGTGGGAGGCCGGGTCTTCTGGCGAGCAACAAGGTGTGTACGGCACGCAAGGTGTGGCGGGTGCCGGGAATACACCTGGAGGACGGCTTTCTCCAGTTACATGGAAAGACGTTTCAGGGAACGTGTGGATTTTTGGAGGGTTTGGACTGGATTCAACTGGTGAAACCTTCAAGTATCTCAGCGATCTATGGAAATACAGCGGAGGTGAGTGGACCTGGATGGGCGGGCCCATGCTCTCAGCACAACCTCCTGTCTTTGGGACTCAAGGGATACCCGCTCCCAACAATGTGCCTGGACCCCGCTACGAGGCTGTCGGATGGGTGGATCCAAACCAAAATTTCTGGCTATTTAGTGGCTTTTACAGTCCCAATCCTGTCAGCACGTTTTATTACAACGATCTCTGGAAACTATTACCGTGACCTGGTCCTCTCGAAGGCAGGGAATAGTAACAGGCCCTGGAAAGAACGTCATCGGGTTGCTTTACGGCCCGATGCCAGGAATCCGAACTTTGTTATCACCCATCTTGGCTCTAGACGCTCTTCAAAAAGCAGCCAGGCTATCCACACGAAAAGGGCAGATCGCGCGCCACTCTTCGGATGCAAGCGGGCTCGTACATGGTCACGGATGATACTTGGCACCTCGGATGAGTCAACTCCTGATTAACGTGGTAATCGGACAAGTAAATTCTTCTTACTCCCCCAGAAGTCCCGTTCTGGGAAGTTCGAAGTTCCTTCCGGAGCTTGCGCACATTGCGGGTGGGTAACGGCCTACTCTGAAGTAGTTTCCCGCAATGGCCCCAAGAGCTCTTTGAGAATCCCGCAATGCAAATTAGAGGGGAAGTTGATAGGGCCAACCCGGCAATTATGAACCCCGCGTTGGTCGCGACCGCCGCTCCGCGTTCAGGGTTTCAATTTCCGGACGGGCGACGATACATCCGCAATCGGCCTGGAACGGTATGAATCGGCCAACGCGTGGGAGCTGGAAACATCGGTAGAGCGGGAACGCGAGGTGTATGCCGATGCTCGCAGAGCCGTCTAAATTTTGGGCGCAGAAATTTCTCCGCGTCTCATGCCATGAGCGTCTTAGTGGACTGCGTTCCTGGCTCTGTTAACTTGCAGGCTTGGGAAACGAAACCTGCTGAATACACAGCAAGAGAAAAACCTGCACGCTGGAATCCCTCCTCGTCTCACTTGGGAACCACGGTGTGGCTTGCCAAGTCCACGACGACGGTATCGACGCCCGGTTCCGGGCCTTTGCTGCTCACCGGATGGAACTCGATCCGAAGTTGTTTTGCGTCCGCGGTGATGCGCAAGTACCCGTAATTGGTGTGGTCAAAATTGTTGATGGTAAGCCCTCCGCCAAGGCCGGAAAGATTGGCATCGAGATAATCCACTTGCGCGCCGGGCACAGGATCCGGCGGCGTGACTCCAGCCCGCCCCTGGACGAGTCCTTTCACGTTATAGCCCCCATCGCCGGAGATGACGAACGGCACAGTGTAGTGCTTCCCCGCCAGGTTGACCTTGCGGGTGTAACTCTGATAGTTGTGCGCGTGACCGGAAAGGAAGGCGTGCGGGTAAACCCCTTGCGCTTGGCAGATGGCGTCGATCTCCGCCAACATCGGTGCGGTGCCGCCGTGGGTGCCGCCCGCTCCACCGGCCTTGGGTGGCGGGGCGTAGCTGAACGGCGGGTGATGAACCGCAATTAGGACTGCCCCGGTGTAGTTCTGGGCCTTGATGTTTTGCAGTTGGGCAGTCAGATAAGCCAGTTGCACATCGGGCACGCCGGGCCACTTCGTCTTTTGCCCCTTCTGACTGGAGATCAATCCCGGATCCTCCAAAGCATTGCTGAACAATCCGATGACGCGAACGAAAGGAGCATCGAGAGCGAAGTACACGCCTGGTTGCGTCATCGCCGTGCGGTGCAGCGATCCGGCTTCCTTTGTGAGGCCCGGGCTGGCCGCGCAAAAATTACGGGAGAACGTGGTCAGCGGAGTATCCGCCGGTTTGGTATTGGGGATCACGAAGGAATCGTGATTGCCGGGGATGGCAAAGATCGGCACCGGGTAGTTGCGGAACGGCTCATAGAACTGATCGTAGTAAAACTGGGACTCCCCAAATGCGTAAACGATGTCACCCAGATGGAAGAGAAAGGCAGGACGGTCCGCGCTGGCCGAGGAGTGGAAGTCGTTGGCCATGTGATCCGCCACCGTGACTTCATTGATGAGCTTGGTAAGATAGGCGGCGCCGGTGTCTCCTACGGAATGAAAAACGATCCGCCCAGCCTTCTGGATGGCCTGGACGTCGGCGGCACCCTGAGCGCCAAGGGCGCTTGCGAGAGAGTAGAGATCCCCTCGCTTTCCACGAGAAGGGCTGAAACTGACCGTGTCCTTGGTCAGA
Source organism: Terriglobia bacterium (assembly GCA_041498955.1). Lineage (GTDB taxonomy): Bacteria > Acidobacteriota > Terriglobia > Acidiferrales > UBA7541 > Palsa-360. The sequence goes on along the minus strand of JBGQJJ010000005.1, from coordinate 6,901 downwards.
AGTTTTTGAACCTGGCCGTACAGTTGGTCGTCCGACGTTTTGTCATGCTGGGTTCGAAACGTTGTCGGGTCGGGAATGGGGGCGCCATCTTCATTAAACACGGGCTCGCCAAACATGGGATTGGGAAGCGGGGCCTTCGCTTTTCTTGGCATGGGGAGCGCTCCTTTTCTGATTTTCGAGGTTATATGGGCGGATTACGTACCCCATGCAATAACATCCGAACGATGAAGTCAAGTCCTGCAGGATAGCGCTTCAAAAGGATGCTTCGCCCGTGGGGTTCACGGAAAGTCCGGGGCCGCGAAATAGAAGGGAACTTGAAACGACCCTGAGGCCAATTTTGAACCCTGCGTTGGTCGCAACCGCCGCTCGCGGTATAATCCTCGGATGCCAATGAGCAAGAATTCCTCGCGGATGCACGGCACGACGGTCCTGTGCGTGCGCCGCGACAACAAAGTGGTGGTCGCCGCGGACGGCCAGGTCACCATGGGCGAGCACGTCATGAAGCACACGGCGCGAAAAACGCGGCGGCTGTTCAACGAAAAAATCCTGGCGGGATTTGCAGGGTCGACGGCGGATGCGCTTTCCCTGTTCGAGCGGTTCGAGGGGAAGCTACAGGAACATCAGGGGAATCTGGCAAAATCTGCGGTGGAACTGGCGAAGGAGTGGCGCAAGGACCGCGCGTTGCGGCATCTCGAAGCCCTTCTGATCGTGGCGGACGGCAAGTCCACTTTTCTCGTGTCCGGAAATGGCGACGTGATCGAACCCGACGACGGTATTTGCGCCATCGGCTCCGGCGGCCCCTTCGCGCTGGCGGCGGCCCGGGCCCTCGCCAAACATACGAAGTTGCCCGCGAAAGAGATCGCGCAGGAGGCCATGAAGATTGCCAGCGAAATTTGCATTTTCACGAATGCGAATTTCACGTTTGAGGAGTTGTAACATTAGCTGAAGACCTTGGAACAATCTGTGTAGCGCCCGCCTTCAGGCGGGCATCTTGGGCTCGCGCAGTTGCCCGCCTGAAGGCGGGCGCTACACAGGACCAAGCCCGGTTGTCACGTAGGCAACGTGGCGCTGGCATGTTGCCTGCGGTTTTGCGTTGCGCACTTGGATCAGAAAACCGCCGGCAAGATGCCGGCGCCACGTTTTCGGAAGGTGGAACGTAAATTATGGTGATCTATCTTCCCGGCGAGCAGCACGAACCAGAAGCCGCGGTTGAGCCGTCGTTCGACGAGCTCACCCCGCGCGAAATTGTCATCGAGCTGGACAAATACATCGTCGGACAGGCCGCCGCAAAGCGCGCGGTCGCCGTCGCGCTGCGCAACCGCGTGCGCCGGCAGAAACTCACGCCCGAAATGGCGGAAGATGTGCTCCCCAAGAATATCTTGATGATCGGCCCCACCGGAGTGGGAAAAACGGAAATCGCGCGGCGCCTCGCGCGCCTCGCCGGCTGTCCGTTCATCAAGGTGGAGGCGTCCAAGTACACCGAAGTCGGCTACGTCGGCCGCGACGTGGAATCCATGGTGCGCGATCTGGTCGAGACCGCCATCGACATGGTGCGCGAGGAAAAACTGGACGAGGTGGCCGAACGCGCCGAGCATGCCGCCGAGGAGCGCGTCCTCGATCTGCTGCTTCCCACTTCTCCCCCGCCACATCCCGAGCCGCCCAATTTGCTCAACTCTTCCGCCCCGCAGATCGAAGAGCCCCGCCGCGACCAGATGGACCGCACCAGGGAAAAACTTCGCGCGCAGCTGCGCGACGGCAAGCTCGACCAGCGCCTGGTGGAGGTCGAAGTCCGGGAGCGTTCGACGCCCGCGTTTGAAATCGTCTCGAGCCAGGGCGTCGAGGAAATGGACATCAACGTCAAGGACATGCTCTCCGGAATATTTGGCCAGCAAAAAAGGCGGCGCAGGATGACTGTCGCCGAGGCGTTCGATTACCTGATCCAGGAAGAAGAAAACAAACTGATCGACATGGATCAAGTGACGCGCCTGGCCGTCGAGCGCGCCGAGCAGATGGGCATCATCTTCATCGATGAAATCGACAAGATCGCCGGGCGCGAGTCCGGCCACGGCCCGGACGTCTCCCGCGAGGGCGTGCAGCGCGACATTCTGCCGATCGTCGAAGGCACCACGGTCAACACGCGCTACGGCATGATCCGCACCGATCACATTTTGTTCATCGCCGCGGGGGCGTTTCACATCAGCAAGCCTTCCGACCTGATCCCCGAGCTGCAGGGCAGGCTGCCCATCCGCGTCGAGCTTACGGCGCTCACCGAGGGCGATTTCGTGCGCATTCTCACCGAACCCAAGAACGCGCTCATCAAGCAGTACGTCGCGCTCCTGGACACGGAAGGCCTCAAACTCAATTTCACCGAGGATGCCATCGCCACCCTGGCGCGCTACGCCGTCATGGTCAACGAGCAGACGGAAAACATCGGCGCGCGCCGCCTCCACACCATCCTCGAAAAAGTGCTGGACGAAATTTCCTTCGAGGCGCCGGACCTGAAGAAAAAGAATGTGAAGGTGGACGGCGCATACGTCACCAAGCAGCTTGCCGACATCGTGAAAAACCAGGACCTCAGCCGGTACATCCTCTGACGCGATGATGAAGCCCACGGTGAAGCGATGATTCGCGCCGCCGCGCCTCTCGCTCTCGCGTTTTGCCTTGTCGCGTGCGCCTTGGTGGCAGGGTGCGCGGCGCCCGGCGAACCTACGGCACGGCATCCAGTTGTGCCCCTCGCGGTCACGGACCTTGCCGCACATCAGTACGGCAACGCGTTCGCCCTCACGTTCACTCTGCCGGCGCGATCGATGGACCGCGAAGCCCTTGCCGAACATCCCACGATTGAAATCTATCGCGCCGCGCTTCCCCCCGGCGCCAGCACGGATAAGAAGACGGGGTGGCGGCTGGCGTATACGATTCCTTCCGAGCAGGTGGATCCCTATCTGAAGGCGGGACACATCGAGTTTCGCGATCCCCTCACGGCGGATGATTTTGCTGGAGCGGCCGGCTCATCGATGGCTTACAAGGTTCGTACCCGGGCGGCGAAAGCGCGAGCCTCGGAGGATTCCAACGTCGTGCTGGCGCGGATTTATCCCGCGCCGGAAGCGCCGCGTGACATCCGCGTGGGCGTCACGGAATCCGCGCTGGACGTGAACTGGACGGAAGCTGCCTTGCCGCCCGGAGCTAGTTCGCGCATGTACCGCGTCTACCGTGGGGAAATCGAAGCCGGCCAGGCGAGTCCTCCGCAAGACATTTCGATGGCGAAGCTGAAAACGCCGCTGGAGCTTGCGGGAACTTCGTCTTCGACCGAATTTCGCGATTCCCACTTCGAGCTTGGAACGGCGTATCTATACACCGTGCGCAGTGTGGCGCAATTCGGCGCGGATTTAGTCGAGTCCGCCGACTCCGCGCCGGCCGCGGTCACGCCGCGTGACGTCTTTCCACCCGCCGCCCCCACAAACCTTGAAATCACAATTGTCCCTGCAACCCCGCAGGCCCCTGCCTACGTCGAACTATCGTGGGCCATAAGTCCCGAGGGGGACCTGGCGGGGTATTCCGTTTACCGGAGCGAGGGGGAAAACGCACCCGGCGAACGCGTCAGCACGGATGTATTGCCGAGTCCGACGTTTCGTGATATCTCCGTAGTGCCTGGCAGGCGATATTACTATCGCGTTTCCGCTCTTGACCGCGCCGGCAACGAAAGCCCCAAGAGTTCCGCCGCAGTGGCGGAAGTTCCATAGATGGAAGTACGAGGAAGGAATTCATGGCAGCCCGATTCCAGCTCCCGGGCATGCGGTGGTTTTTGTGGCTGCGCATCGCTTCGTTGCGCACCGGCATCCTCACGGGTATTTATTTGTCCTGCGTTTTTGTCGCCTGGTTGGACGTAGCCAATCGCGTCGCCGAACTGGAGCCTTATGCCGAACTGCGCAACCTCGTGGCGGGCGCGATCTTGCTCCTGGTCCTCGGGATTCCCGTGCTCCGCTTCCGCAATCGGCCCGGGAGGCTCTTCGTTGCGGGCCTGACGGCCTGGACGCTTCTGACCATCACCTATGTCGCGGCGGAGATCCATTTTACGCTGCTCAAGGGGCGCATGGGGGCCTTCCACGTTTTCGTGCTGGGCGCGGTTTCCTACGGCTTCGTTGCCGTGCTCGATTGGGTGTTCCTGATGTGCGCGGGAGTTCGCCACGAGCACATCGTTCAATCCCGGGAAACCCCGGTCGCCGCCGGCAGGCACCGCACGAATTAATTTCTCAAATCCCTCAAGAAGGAAAAAGGACTCGATGAAACTCTGCCGTTTTCAACTAAAAGAGAAAGCAGCCGCGCAATCGGAGGTGCTGCAAGGCGTGATTTCAGGCGAAACCGTTCGCCAGGTTTCCGGCGACATTTTGGGGAAGTGGGAAGTGACCAGCCGGTCCTGGCCGCTTGCGGATGTGAAGCTGTTGCCGCCGGTGGCGCCCAGCAAGATCGTCGCCCTCGGCAGAAATTATGCGGATCACGCCGCGGAATTCAACAACGCCCCGCCGAAAGAACCGCTGATTTTTTTGAAGCCGCCGTCTTCTCTCCTTGCGCCCGGCGATTCTATCGTGCTTTTGCCCGGGGTGCAGCGCATCGATTTCGAAGGCGAGCTTGCCGTGGTCATGGGGCGCAAGTGCCACAATTTGCGCGACGGCGAGGATTACCGACCCTACGTCGCCGGCTACACGCTGCTCAACGACGTCAGTGCGCGCGACTACCAGGCCCTCGACAAACAATGGACGCGCGCCAAGGCCTTTGACACGTTCTGCCCGCTCGGGCCCGTTCTCGAAACGGAGTTCGACGTCACCCACGGCACAATTGAAACCCTCTTGAATGGCGTGAGGAAACAGTACTCCCCCTTCACCGCAATGCTCTTCCCCATTGATGTTATAATTCCCTGGGTTTCGCGGGTCATGACGCTGTTGCCGGGCGACGTGATTGCGACGGGCACGCCGGCGGGCGTGGGCCCCATGAAGGCCGGCGACGTGGTGGAAATCGTGATTCCCGGAATCGGCACGCTGCGAAATCCGGCTGTGAATCCCCCGGCCTGACGTTGGCGGTGTCCTCCCCACCGCGCTCGGCGCGGCTCCGCTAACAGGAGGCTACAAACATGAAATTCTTTCTCGACACGGCAAATCTGGATGAAATCCGGCAGGGGATGTCGCTGGGCGTGATTGACGGCGTCACCACTAATCCCACACTGATCGCCAAGGAAAAGCGCCCCTTCCGCGAGCACATTCTGGAGATCGCCAATATCTTGAAGGACGGGGTGGTCAGCGCCGAAGTAGTGTCTACGGATACGCCTGGCATCCTCCGCGAAGCGCGCGAGATCGCTACGTGGCATCCCAACGTCATCGTCAAGATTCCCATGATTCCCGACGGCGTGCGCGCGCTGAGCATCCTGTCGAAGGAGCACATTCGCGTCAATATGACGCTGATATTTTCCGCGCCGCAGGCCCTGATCGTGGCCAAGGCCGGCGCGTATTTCGTCAGCCCGTTCCTCGGCCGCCTCGATGATATTGCCTCCGACGGCCTGACACTGCTGCGCGAAATCATGGACATCTACAAGGCCTACAACTATCCGACGCAAGTGCTGGCCGCGAGCCTGCGCCACCCGCTGCACGTTGTGGCGGCCGCGCGGATGGGCGCGCATATCGGCACCATGCCGTTCAAAGTTTTCGAGCAGCTCTTCAAGCACCCGCTCACAGACCGGGGCCTGGAAGGATTTTTGAAAGACTGGGAGAAAGCGCGCGAGACGCTGGGCGATGTGTTCGAGCCGCTTGCCGCGCGCAATCCGAAACGTTGAAGCACCTGGCAATCGATTGGCGGATGGTTGTGGTAGGCGCGGTGATCGTCGTGGCCGTTGCCGTTGCGGCTCTGCGTCAATACTACCGAAAACCGGAAGATCCGGAAGACGAAGAGCGCCGCCGCCGTTCTCAACTCAATCAAGTCGGACGCATCGTGGAAGGGCTTGTTGTCGAGGTGGTCGAATCGCAGGGGTCGGGCGCGCCGGTACCCGCTCCGGCAAAGTTTCCGCACCGCAGGGGCGCAGCCCCTACGCTTGGCGGAAACGGGTTGCGCCGACTGGTCCGGTACAGCTATTCCATTGCGGGCGTGACCTATGAAACCGCGCAAGACGTCACGGGCCTCGAAGAGCGCCTGTGCCTCGAGCGGATCGCTTCCGGCCAGCCTGCCAGCGTGAAGTACGACCCGTCCAATCCCAGCAATTCGATTCTTGTGGCGGACGATTGGTCAGGCCTGCATTAATCCCCCGGGAACGCCAATCTCCCGATTGGCGCGACGCAATCCGCCAATCGGGAGATTGGCGTTCCCAGGTTCAGATTCCTAATGCGGAGTTTCCGATGATATGCGACGCGGGAGTACTCGCGTGGGCGTGAGAGTTCTTTCGTCCGTGACGGCAGTGCTCGGCGCCGCCGCCTTGACTCTGGCCTGCATGATTGCCCTGGTGCAAGGCACCATCCGTGCTGTCTCCATCGATCAATTCCCGCTGCGCGCCCTCGCCGTCGCCGCGGACCTCGTCTTTGGCACTCTCCTTCTTCTCGGGTGCATCTACCTGGCAACGCATCTGGCCGTTCGCATTCTGGGCGTTGGGCAGGCCGAATTTCCTGCGCTGCCGGTCGACGAGTATTCCAGCGACGTGCGTTCCGGCGATACCGCCAAAATTTAGTGGCATAGAGCTTCGCGCTTGTGCGAAAGTCTCGAAGGCCGCGCGCCACAATGCTGCGCGCGGACATCGTTCTATGACTAACGACACGAAATCGAGTGACCCCATCGCGGAACTGCGCCGCCGCAGCGCGGAGGCGGAAGCCGGAGGCGGCGCGGAACGGCGCGAGCGCGAGCACAAGTCCGGAAAGCTCACCGCGCG
>JBGQJJ010000004.1:0-25012 GCA_041498955.1 Terriglobia bacterium | reverse complement strand
CGCACAGCCAAGAGTGGCTGTGCTACCAAAAACCCTCCGAATCGGCATTTTCTGGAACCTCTAAAACCGCTACACGCTGATAACCGCTTTTCATTGGAGCAACCTCAACACCCTGGCCTGAGAAAAGTCTTCCTTTCGAGCTATAATATGGCCGTGGCGATTCCCCTCCGTGCTCTGTCCTTGGCGGTCAATCCTCGCACTACGGGTGTGATTCTCGCTATCGACTACGGAAAAAAGAGACTGGGGCTGGCGCTCTCGGATGAATTCGGCGTGACTTCCCGGCCTCACGCGACTTGGACCCGGATCAACCGCCGCCGCGATCTCGCCCGGCTTCGCGAACTGGTCCGCCAGGAGGGAGTTCGCCTCATTGTCGTTGGGCTGCCTCTACACCTGAACGGCGCGCCGAGCGAAATGTCGGAAGAAGCGAAGAGTTTTGCGGCGCGCGTCGAGAAAGCCCTTGGCCTTCCCGTCGAAATGATGGATGAGCGGCTGAGTTCGTGGGAAGCGCACGAGACGCTGACTGCCACGAGTTCCAGAAACCGCGCGCGTCGCGATTCCTCCGGGCGCACCACCGAAAGGAAAAAGACGCCGCTCGACGACATCGCCGCCGCCATCATCCTACGAGATTATCTGGACCGCGCGCGGGCGCGAACCGGTTCGCGAGCCTGATATGCGCCGGACCTTCCTCATTCTCCTGATTCTCCTTGTCCTCGCTGCCGGATATCTCTACCTGGCGCTGTACCAGCCGTATCAAGGGTTCGCGAGCGGCGGGGTCTACGTGGATATCCCGCGCGGCGTGTCGCAACGCACGATCTCGCGCCTGCTCGCCGAAAACGGCGTCGTGCGCAGCCGGATCGCATTTGAACTTTTGTGCCGCCAGAGAGGGCGCCACACTCTGGAGGCCGGCGAGTACTTCTTCGACCAGCCCGTGACTTCCTTCGCCGTGTACGACGCAATCGCCAATGGCCGCGTGTTCGTGAAAGAATTCGTAATTCCCGAGGGATTTACGATGTTCGATATCGCGAACCTTGCCGCCAGCGAAGGATTCCTCTCCCGCGACGAATTTCTCGTCGCCGCGCGCGACCCCTCACCGGTCCGCGACATCGCTCCCAACGCGCCAAGCCTGGAAGGTTTTCTTTTCCCGGCGACGTACGAGTTCCCGCGCCACATGACGGGAAAAGACATGACCGCCGCGATGGTCAAGAAATTCCGGCAGGAGTGGCTGACTTTACCTATAACCGGCGCGCCGCCGCACCAGAGCATTCAGGATACCGTGACGCTTGCTTCGCTGGTGGAGCGCGAGACTCCGCGTCCGGAAGAACGGCCCCACGTGGCCGGAGTGTTTGAAAACCGGTTGCGCATCGGGCAGCCGCTGCAATGCGATCCCACGGTCGCTTATGCGCTGGCACTGGTGGGAGCGTACTCGGGCAAACTCGACAGCGGCGATTTGCATTTCTCTTCTCCGTACAACACGTATCGGAACAGAGGCCTGCCGCCCGGGCCGATCGCCAATCCGGGCGAAGCCGCTCTGCGCGCGGCTCTCGATCCCCCGCCCACCGACGATCTCTATTTTGTCGCGAATACCGAAGGAGGACACTTCTTTAGCAGGACCCTTCAGGAGCATAATCGTAACGTTGCGCTGTACCGGCATTTGCTCGAAGAGTCGCAAAATCCTTCCACCGGCGGCCCACCCACAGCCCCAGCCCCGGCCAGGAACAAATCCAGGCCTGTGAGGGCGTCGCCATGACACATGCGGATCACCCAACCAAAAAGGAACTGATCCTGAAAATCGCGCGCGAACTTTCCGTGCCGCGATTCACTCCGGCCGAGGTCGAGCAAATCCGGCGGCAACTGGTGGCGCGTCTCGGTCCGGGAGGAAAAACTTCCGCCGATTACATCGCGGGCGTGCTGGAGACTGCGGGCATGCGCATCGTGTGGTCCACCAAGGCGGACACCGAAGGCCAGTACGAGGAGGAATTCCAGGACCTGCTCCATTTCGCGAATCTCGAGGACGCGGAGATGTGCATCATGCGCCTGGACGAGCTCTACCGGAAATTTCAGGGAGAGCAGGAGCGCGCCGCCGTGGAGCGCGTGCTGGAAGTGGCGCGCATGGGCCGCCGCCGCGCGGAAATGATCGCGAGAAATCACAAGGTGGAACCAGGAAAGCGCGCCGAGAAGGAAGAAATCATGCAGTGGTTCAAGGTATGGCTCGAAACACCCGACGTGTTTTTCGATTGGCTGGAAGCGCGCAAGGCATCGCCGGATTACCAGAGGCGATTCGCCAAGAGCGCTTCGGCGGACGCGTGAGCGCGAGATGGCGGACGTTCAATACGTTTTGGAAGTCGAGCCGCTCGATCTCGGGTCGGACGTCAAGGCCGTCGGACTCGACCTCGTGGAAATCGAGAGCCGCGAACCGGCGCGCGGCGCGGATGCGGCGCGCCTGTGGGCCGCTACTCTTGGCGCACTGCCGGGAACAGAACCGTGGGCGCTTGATTTTTTCTCTCACCTCGATTGCGTGCGCGATTACTGCCGCTTGCGCGGCGTCGCGTTTGAGGAAAAAGCCTCGGGCCATTCGCTGATCATCCCCGCGCCGTCCGGCGACGCGCTGGTCGGGCTCCTCGAACGATTCGCGGGAGAAACTTTTGGCGCTCGCGCGGGTGCGCTGCTGGCCGCGGGCGATCCCGCCGTCGAAGGCGAATTGGCCGAGCGCGGCGTGGACGCCTATCACGCCGCATTTCGGAATTATCTATTCTGCGCGGTCTGCGATTTCGAGAACGGTTTCCTCACGCTGCTCACCGAAGAATTGTGGACCAGCGAAGTCCTCCGCCGAATCAAGCCCGCGACTGCGACACTGCCAGTAGAAGTTGCCAGGCCGCAGTGACCAACCAGTAGCACAGACTTCAGTCTGTGGGTTTCCATCAGAGCTTGGCAACCGTGTGACAATCCGCGTCACCGCGCAAACGTCAACGGTCCGCAGGCTAAATCCTGGGATCTCGCGCGGAAACCCACAGACTGAAGTCCGTGCTACTAAAGGCCCGCCACGGATGGCGTGTATGCGAAGCCGAGAGAAGAGTCAGGGCAAGTAGAAGCGGGGGACGCGTTTTCCTAGCGCGCAGAGCAGGTCCGCGCTGGCGGTGTTGGCAATCTTGGCGACGTCGGGCACGGATTGCGTCGTGCCTCCGTCGGTGCCGTAGATCGTGGCGATATCGCCCACGCGAGCGGACGCAATTCCCGTAACGTCGGCGGTGGTGAGGTCCATCGAAACCGTGCCGATGATAGGAGCGATCTCGCCGCGAACGATGACGCGCCCCTTATTGGAAAGCACGCGCACGAGGCCATCTGCGTATCCCGCGGCGAGCACGGCAACGCGAGAGGGGCGGGCCGCCGTCCACCGCGCGTTGTATCCGACACGCAATCCCGGCGGCAAGTCCTTGATCGATACAATTCGCGCGCGGAACGAAAGCACCGGGCGCACGGAAAGTTTCGCTTCCATTTCCGGATTCAGGTCGGAAGGCTCGAAGAATTGATGATAGCCGTAGAGAATAGCGCCGGGACGCACCATGTCGCGCCAGGTCGAAGGGCGGCTGACGATCGCAGCGCTGTTGGCCATGTGCATGATGCCGGGATCGAGTCCCAGCGAGCGCATGCAGGCCAGCGCCGCTTCAAATGTTTTTTCCTGCTCCATCGTTTGTTCGGTGGTGAACACTTCCGACGAGGCAATGTGCGTGAACGTGCCCGCCAGGCGCACGTGCTCGCAATTCGCCAGCGCGCGCGCGAACGCCGGAATTTCCGACGGCGGAATGCCCAGGCGGTTCATGCCGGTGTCGATCTTGAGATGAAAATCGAAGGGGCGCTTGCGCGGCTTGCGCTGTTGCGCGGCCGCCTTTTCCAGCAGGCGCAACTGGTCGACGCTCATGATCGCGGGCGTGAGATGGTTGTCGAGAATTCGCTTTTCCTCGCCGGCCCAGAAGCCGGTGAGAATCAGGACGGGTTCGCGAATGCCGCTCTCGCGCAATTCGGCGCCTTCCGCGGAGCAGGTCACGCCGAACCAGTCGGCGCGGGCCTTGGAAAGGGCGCGCGCGACGGGAACGATTCCGTGGCCGTAGGCGTTGCTCTTGATGACGGCGAGAATTTTCCGGCGCGTGCCTGCGGGCCCGCCTGCCGGACGGGCAGGGTTGACGTGCGCGCGGATGGCGCGCAGATTGTGCGTCAGCGCTCCCAAACTTACTTCCGCCCAGATGGGGCGCCCATCAAATTTTACGGTTCGTGTCATTGGAATCATCAAGAGTAACCGATCTGGGTGCAGAAGAAAAATTGCTCCCCGGCATCTGCGCGCGCTTAGTAACTAGAAGCCATCTCATAAATAGGCAACCATCCGAACTCGATAGGCCTTCAGGGGCTAAAGCCCTTGTTTTTCAGGTCCCTGAACGTCGCGGCTGAAGCCGCGACCCACAAAGACCATTTATGAGATAGGCTCTAGTAGGACAGGCTTCAAGCCTGTCGGGTTTGGGAATACGCGCCCGTCGCAAAGGCGACAGGCTGAAGCCTGTCCTACAGGGGGCTCCCTCAAATTTCCGATCAAGAAGTAGCAAGCGCAGGACCGCAATAAACTATGTCGCGGCGATCAGGCGTGGAGGAGCTATATAGTAGAAGGGAATAGGCTTACATAGTGCATTTCGAAATTTGTGAATCCCAAGCCGGCGCGCAAACATGCCAGAGCGACACACCTGTGGGCGACTGAGGACAGCTACTCGGGTTCCGTCCAGGCGTCGGGCGCTCGTTGTTCAAAGCGCGTGAAGGAGCCTTGAAACACAAACCGGATCGTATCGGTCGGGCCGTTTCTTTGCTTGGCGATGATCAGGTCGGTTTCCCCGCGTTCTTCCGGGGTGACTTCGCTGGATTTCTTGAAGAAGTTCGGTCGGTGGATGAACATCACCACATCGGCGTCCTGTTCGATCGCGCCCGATTCGCGCAGGTCGGCGAGGCGCGGCTCGCGGTCTTCCCGTTCCGGAGCGCGCGTGAGTTGCGAGAGCACGACCATGGGAACCTTGAGTTCCTTGGCCATGGCCTTGAGGCCGCGCGTAATGCTGGAAATTTCTTCGTTGCGGTTGCCGAATCGTCCGCGCGCGGAAACCAATTGCAGGTAGTCCACGATCACCAGGGAGAGGCCTTTGTCGCGCTTCAATCGTCGCAGCTTCGCGCCCATTTCCACGACCGTGGCGGAGCCTGCGTCGTCGATCCACAGCGGCGCCTCGGACAGATGGGTGAGCGATCGGGGAATTCTGGCCTTATCCTCGTGATTCAGGTGGCCGGTCCGGAACTTGTGCGAGTCAATCTTGGCGTCGGCGGACAGCAAACGCAGCAGGAGGGACTCCTTGGACATTTCCAGGCTGAAAATCGCGACGGGCTTGTTTCCACGCACGCCTATGTTTTCCGCGAGGTTCAGCGCGAACGCCGTTTTTCCCATCGAGGGCCGCGCCGCCAGAATAATGAGCTCGGAAGGCTGCAGGCCCGAGGTCAGGTTGTCGAGCAGGTCGTAACCGGTCGAGAGGCCCGTGATGCGATGGCCTCCCTCGTAGATCCGTGAGATGTGGTCGTGACTTTCGGTGACCACGTCGTGCAATGCGACGAGGCCCAGGCGCACGCGATCTTCAGCCAGTTGAAAGATCGAAGACTCGGCGCGGTCGAGGATCGCATCGGCGTCCTCCTCGGCTTCGAGGGCCTGTTGCTGAATCGCGCTCGTCGCGTGGATCAGGCCGCGCAGCAGCGCTTTCTCTTTCACGATGCGCGCGTAGTGCTCGACGTTGGAGATGTGCGGCACGCCGTCCATCAACTGCGAGACGTATGCCGCGCCGCCGACCGATTCCAGTTCGCCGCTGCGCTGCAACTGCTCGGTCAGCGTCACGAGATCGATCGCCTGCTGCGTTTCTCCGAGGATGATCATCTGCTGATAAATGCGGCGGTGATGATCGTGGAAAAAATCTTCCGGCTTGAGCTTCTCAATGGCGGGATTGATGGCGTTGTTGTCGAGAAGGATCGCGCCGAGGATGCTGCGCTCCGCCTCGACGTTCTGGGGCATGGGACGTTCCAGCGATGTGCTTGCGGTGGCCATTATTGGTTCGCCTTAATTTCGCCTGTCAAGGGTCTTTGTGTCAACCACCAATGCAACACAGGAATCCTTGAGCGAAGCTTATTCAGGCGCCCTTGGATAATGGCCGTTTTTGTCAAGGGTCACAACGAAGAAGGCTTCTAAAGACCTGTGGATTTAAAAAAACTTGTGGATATGCTGGAAAACGATTCGAAAATTAGACAAGAGCTGTACAGCTAGCGGTTAGCTGGGAAAACTTCTCACGGGGACACAAAGAATAGTTTGTCATGAATCTGTCCAGCAAAACATTTCGACCACTGTTACTGTGCGGCGTCCGGCTTTTGCGTTCCTCGAAGTCCCGGAGGGACGTCACATCGTAGCCCACCGTTTAAACGGTGGAGGTAGGGTGTCCGATTATTCCCAGCCCCGGAGGGGCGGCACAACGTTAACCTTGTGCCGCCCCTCCGGGGCTAGCTTTCTGCCTTCACGCATACCCACCGCTCACGCGGTGGGCTACGTTCTTTCGTCCCTGACGGGACTGGCCAACGGGACTGGCCAAGATGATAGGAAAGATTCCTCGTTCTGAGGGACAAAATCCTGTTGCGCCCTTATAACCTTGTCCGGCTAGAAGACGACCTTGTCGAACTTTCCCACGTCGGAATGATCCAGATTTCGGTGAAGAGCTTGTGCTTGCGATCGTGGCCGTGGTCCTCCGCAAGCATTTCGCGCAGCTTCTTTGGGAGTTCGTCCGGCTGGCTGGCGGCATCGGCGTGGTGCTGGCAGGCCTGGTGGTAGCCAATGCCGAAACGCGCGCCGCAGCTATCGCAGAGCTCGAACGTTTCGATCGTATAAGTCGGATACTTTGCAATTTCTTTGTCCAGAATAGCCACCGGACTGTTCAAATCGTTTGTCATGTCATCCTCCGCTGGGGTTGAGGATTCCCTGGCTCAACTAATGGTCGCTAGGCGCAGCACGTCGTGGGGCAGGGCCGGGACCGGAGTCGGCGACAAGAGTAATTTTATCGCGGAAAGCGTAAACCTGCCCTGTGGAATTCGTGCGGGCCTGTGAATAACTTTTCGAAAATGCTTGACAAGTTCTACGGTGGAAAAGGGGCCTGTCCTACGCTTCTTTATCGACGACCACTTTGAATTCCGCGGTGACTCCGTGAACCAGCTTCACGGTGACCGGCCTTTCTCCGACGATCTTGATCGCCTCGTCGAGCTGGATGCGGCGTTTGTCAATCTCGAAGCCTTGCGCCTTCAGGGCATCCGCCAGATCGGCGGACGTCACGGAACCGAACAACTGGTCGTTCTCGCCGGCCTTGCGGGCGAATTTCACGGTCACTTGGTTGAGCAGGGCGGCTTGCTGCTGGGCCGCGTCTTTTTCGGTGGCTGTGCGCTTGGAAAGCGTGATGCGGATTTTTTCCAGGCGCTTGATGTTGGCCGGGGATGCTTCGAGGGCCAGCTTTTGCGGCAGCAAATAGTTGCGCGCGTAGCCGGCGGCGACTTCCACGACTTCGCCGCGCGTTCCGAGTTTCTCGACGTCTTCCTGCAGAATAATTTGCATGGCGGTCCTCTTTTTCGTATCGCTTGTATCGTTGGCCTCTTTGGCCTTGTTGTAGCTCGCCTCTTCAGAGGCGAGGGGTTCCATCAAAAAACCCCGCGTCTAAAGACGCGGGCTACAGCAGCTTCTCGTTACAGTTCCGTCGCGAAGGGCAAGAGCGCGATGTTGCGCGCCCGCTTGATGGCTTCGCCGAGCCAGCGCTGGTGGCGCGAGCAGGTGCCGGTCATCCGGCGTGGCAGGATCTTGCCGCGCTCCTGCACGAAGGGCTGGAGCATCTCGACTTTTTTGTAATCGATGAAGTCCACGTGCTCGACGCAAAAACGGCAGACTTTCTTCTTGCGGAAATACTGGCGCTTTCCGCCGCGGCGCGGGCCGCCGGGTCCGCCGCCCGGTCCACCGGGTCCGCCTGGGCCGCCGCCTTCGCGGCGCTGGCCTCCTCCGCCTCCTCCATGGCCTTCGGAGCGGCGCGGGGGCCCGCCTGTGTGTCCCCCCTCTGCGCGAGGAGCGGGGCTGGGACTAGGGTTCGGTGTTTCTGGTGGCGCGGGTGGTGCCGGTTGATCGGACATCGTGTTTCCTTTCCCTTTAGAAATCGATTCGCTGGCCGCAGCTTATTCAGCGGCGGCTGCGGGAACCTGCTGCTGTTGCGGCGGCGCGGCGGGCGCCTGCTTGCGCGGGCGGCGGCTGGCGCGGCGCTCGCGATGTTTCCCGAGTTTCTGCTGGCGCTTCAGCTCTTCGTCGAGGCGGATGGTCTGATACTTGATGACGGCGTCGGAAACTTTCAAGCGCCGCTCGAGTTCCTTGATCAGTTCGCCCTGCGTGCTCTTCACGACCATGTAGACGAAAAAGCCTTCGCGGTGTTTCTCCACGCGGTAGGCGAGACGCCGGGTACCCCATTTCTCGGTTTTCTCGATCTTGCCGCCGTGCTCTCCGGAGGAATGCTCGAGCGTGGCCACAATTTTGTTGACCTCTTCCTCCGGCGTGGCTGGCCGGCAGATGAAGATCAGGTCGTATATGCGTTCATCCATGTTTTTCGACTCCGTTTCTCAAACTTAAAATTGCCCGGCACTCTGCTTGCGAGGGGCCCTGCGTCATCTTCAAAAAACCCCGCCTCTGAAGAGGCGGGCTACAGCAAAAACGAATTCTGCCTACTCTTCCGTTTCTTCCTCGTCCTGCGGCGAAACGCGGCGATTGAAGCGGTTCATCGCGGATTGCGTTCCTTCCGCCAAAATCAGCTTCACGGCTTCGGCCGCCTGCTCGATTTCTTCGGCGACCAGATCCTCTTCGTCGCGCCGGATCTGGCGCAGCACGTACTCCTTCAGATCGCCCCGCAATTCCTCGGGCTTCACGCCCAGTCGCACGCGAACAAATTCCGTCGTCCCGATGGCGCCAATCACGGATTTCAGTCCGTTATGGCCGCCCGCCGTGCCGCGCTCCCGGACGCGCAGCATCCCCCAGGGGAGCGCAATGTCGTCGCATACGACGATCATCTCGGACGGCTCGCACTCGGCGCGGCTTACGAGTTCCCGCACCGCCAGGCCGCTCAGATTCATCATCGTCTGCGGCTTGGCAAGCACTACTTCCCGCCCCGCGATCTGGCCCAGGCCCACGAGCGATTTCGCTTCGGGGCGCGTGACGCGAATGCCGGCATCTTCGGCCAGCGCATCCACCACCAGGAAGCCCAGATTGTGCGGCGTCCAGGCGTATTCGATGCCGGGATTGCCCAAGCCCACGATCAGGCGCATCCGCCCCACCTGTTGAGCCCATTCTTGTGATTGCGGGCTCTGCTTCGCATCTCGGCTGCAAAAAGCGGACAGCCAAGAGTGGCTGTCCTACTTTCCTGCACGCTACTTTTTCTTTTCTTTCTCGACGGGCGCGGCCTCTTCGCCTTCCTCGCCCTCTTCGGTTTCCTTCTTGCCCTTCTTGATGACCTCGGGCTCGGCCGGGACTGCCGCGGCATCGGCGGCAACGGCTTCGGCGGGCTTCTCTTCCTCGACGCGCAGGGCGACGACGTGCGCGAGCACGCGCTGCGGATCGGTCATCAATTTCATTTTTTGCGGATCGAGCGGAATGTCCGAGGCGCGAAGCTGCATTCCCATCATCAGAGGCGAGACATCCATCCGGAATTCGGTGGGAATATCGGCCGGCAAACATTCGATTTCGACTTCGCGAGTCACCATTTCAAAGATGCCGCCCTGCAGCTTGACGCCCTGTGGTTCGCCGAAGGTGTGCACGGGAACCTTCACGCGCATGAGCACGTCCATGGAGACGCGCAAGAGGTCCACGTGAAGGAGCGTGCCCTTGACCGGATCGACCTGATATTCCTTCACGATGGCGGAATGCTCGCCGTCCTGAGTCTTGACCGTGAGAATGGTGTTGTGTCCCGTGGCCGAGCGCAGGATCGCCGAGACGTGCTTCGTATTCACCTGGAGCGCCTGCGGTCCTCCCTTGCCGCCATAGAGGACAGCGGGAACTGTGCCGGCGACGCGGAGGCGCCGCGCCGCATTTTTGCCCCTGGTTTCCCGGGGCGCTGCTTCCACAATGATCTGTTCCATAAATCCTTCCCCATTTCTAAACCGAATTTCGATTGAAAATTCTCAAAACAATTCTTTCCGCTAGTGGCGCAGGCTTTAGCCTGTGGCCTTTTGGCCTTGCAAGGCCTAAACCCCACAGACTGAAGTCTGTGCTACTCAGGCGTCAGAAAAACAATTCGCTGATCGAGGTCTCCTCATGGATCGAATGAATGCCGCGGGCGAGCAGCCCGGCGACGCTCAGCACCTTGATCCTGGAAACTTTTTTCGCACTCTCGGTCAGCGGCACGGAATCGGTGACAATGACTTCCTCGATTTGCGACGCGCAAATGCGCTCCACGGCCGGCCCGGAAAGGACCGGGTGAGTGCAGCCCGCGTAGACTTTCGTCGCGCCTTCCTTTAAAAGCGCCTCGGCGGTTTTCACCAGAGTGCCCGCCGTATCGATGATGTCGTCGATAATCAGCGTGGAGCGCCCACGGACGTCTCCGATCAGGTGCATGACTTCGCTGACGTCAATGTCCACGCGGCGCTTATCCACGATGGCCAGCGGCGAATCGAGTTTCTTGGCGAAGGCGCGCGCCCGCTCCACGCCTCCCGCATCGGGGGATACGACGGTGAGGTTCTTGATTTTTTTCTTCTCAAAGTATTCGATCAGCACGGGCGAAGCGTACAGGTGGTCCACCGGCACGTTGAAATAGCCCTGAATTTGCGGCGCATGCAAATCGAGCGTCAACGCGCGGTTCGCGCCGGCGGTCTCCATCAGATCGGCGACCAGCTTCGCGGAAATCGGCACGCGCGGCTTGTCCTTACGGTCCTGGCGCGCGTAACAGTAGTACGGCACGACCGCGGTGATGCGCCAGGCCGAGGCGCGCTTGAACGCGTCCATCATCATCAGCAGTTCCATCAGATGAAAATCCGCGGGGTTCGTGCAGGGCTGCACGACAAAGACGTCCGCGCCGCGCACATTCTCCAAGATCTGAAAATACACTTCGCCGTCGCTGAACTTGCCGAGCTTGGCCTCGCCCAGCTTCACGCCCAGGTGGCGGCAAATATCCTCCGCTAAACGCGGGTTCGCGCTGCCGCTGAAAATTTTGAACTTATCGTCGGTCAAGTTTGATGATCCTTACGAGCGCTCGAGCCGTTCAGATAAGATCGATCCCACCCATTTTTCGGCGGTACTCCGCCCGTGAAAGAGTCGAGCAGAGAAAAACCTGATCTTTCGGAAACGCTCGGGCAGCCCGGCGCGCCTTCGCTGGGTGTTGATAGACTCCAAACACCGCCGAACCGCTACCCGCCAGCGAGGCCTCTGCGGCTCCTTGCTGAAGCAACTCCCTCTTGATCGCAGCCAATCGGGGAAACCGGGGAAAGACAGCAGCCTCAAAATCGTTTGAGAGGACGCCCCCCAGAGGGCTCCAGCACAGAGCACAGAACCGCATTAGTTTAGTGGGGCCTTCCTCATTTGTCAATTCTTCTGACAGCCACTGATAAGCGTCCTTCGTGGGCACCGCAATGTCGCGCGGCGAGATCACCAGCGCCTGGCGGCGCGCCACATCAGGCAAAGGGTAAATTTCATCTCCGCGGCCAATTCCCAGCGCGCGGCCGCCGTGCAGGAAAAACGGAACGTCCGCCCCGAGGCCGGACGCGATTGCCAGCAGGCGCGCGGCGGCGATGCGTTTCCCGGTGAGGCGCAGAAGGCCCACGAGCGCCGCCGCAGCATCGCTCGATCCGCCGCCCAGGCCGGCGCCCACCGGAATGCGTTTGGTCAGCACGGCGCGCACTCCGTGGTGAAATCCAATTTCGCGGGCAAGCTGATGAATGGCGCGATAAACAAGGTTGTCCTGCCCCGGCTTACCGGCGAGTTCCGAGTTTCCGGCGATGCGCAAGTCGATTCCAGGTTCTCGCATTGTTTCCAAAACGAGAGTGTCATGCAGGGAGATGGCCTGGAAGATCGTCCGCAGTTCGTGATAGCCGTCCGCGCGGCGCCCGAGGACGTCAAGGCGCAGATTCACCTTCGCATAGGCGGGAACGCGGACCGATTTCATAGGGGGGATATGCTACTACGGCTTTGGGTCGCCGGGTGTTTTCTGCTGCGCGAGACGGCGTTTCAGCGCGGTGATCTTCTGCTCGACTTCCGCCATTTTCCCCGGCTCGAAATCGGCGGGCAGGGCGCGGTGCCATTCGTCGATGGATTTCTGCCACTGGGCCTCGGCGAGACTGTCTTTCCCCATCTTGGCGTACACGTCGCCCAGGTGGCTCAAGATCGTGGGATCATGGCTCTCGCGCGTGGCCGCTTTGCGAAGGAATCCTTCCGCTTCGTCGAGCTTGTTCTGTTTGAAGTAGGCCCAGCCGAGGCTGTCCTGGTATGCGGCGTTGCTCGGGTCGTCCGCGAGGGCGCGTTTGATCAGGTCAGTAGCTTCTTCCAGACGGATTCCGCGGTCCGCCAGCATGTAGCCGTAATAGTTGAGCGTCGAGGCGTTGCGCGGGTTCGCGTCCAGCACTTTCCGGAATTGCTCTTCGGCCTGGTCAAATTTTTTCTGGCGCTCAAAAATCGCGCCGAGCAGGAAGCCGGTCATTTCCTTGCCGGTAGAGTCCGGCTGAATTTTTTCCGCGGCATGGATGGCCTGTTCGGCGTCCGTCCAGCGTTTGCTTTCTTCGTAAACCTGGGCGATATCGAGCTGAACTTCGAAATCGCCGGCCGAGCCGTCCAGCAGGGCGTGAAGCTTGGAAACAGCCTGATCGGCCTGCGCGTTTTCCCCAAACAGAAGCGCCTGTGCGATGAGGATGGAACGTTCCTTGGGGTAAGCGTCGACCGCCTTGCGCGCGGCGTCGAGCGCTTTGGACATGTCGCGCGCGTCGCGGTAGGTGTCAATGATCATCACGCGCGCCCGGCGGTCTTCCTCGGTTCCCAGGCGCAGCATTTCTTCAAAGGTGTTCACCGCCGCCGTGTAATTGCTCGTTTGGCGGTACAACTGTCCGAGCTGCTGGTACAGGATGGCGAGCGTGCGCCGGCGCGACGGCGTGAATTCGGACTGCGTTTTCACCGCCGTCACGGCATCGGAAAGCACGCGAATGGAATCGTCGAGGCGGCCCTCATCTTGATAGATCGAGGCCTGGTAATAAGTCACTTCCAGACTGTTCGGTGCGCGCTGCCTGGCCAGCAGAACGTTTTGCTCGGCCTTATCGAGCTGTTTCAACTGGCGGTAAATTTCGGCGAGGCGGATATAGTTGTCCGGATTGTCCGCATCCATCTGCGTCAGGCGCTGATATTGTTCGAGCGCTTCGGAAAATTTTTCCTCGGTGAGGAGCGTCTGCGCCAGTTCCTTGTGGTGGTTGATGTCGTCGGGCTGAGCATCGGCGGCCCGGCGATAAGCCTGCTCGGCCTTCGGCAGATCGTGGATCTGGTTGTACGCATCGCCCAGGAATTCCCACAGCCGCGGCGTGGGCGCGCGCTGCAGCATGCCTTGCAGCAAGGAGACCGCTTCTTGCGATTTCCCTTCATCCAGCAAAAGCTGGGTGAGTTGCTCGACGCCGTTTTCATTTGCCGGTTCACGCGCGAGCAGTGTTCGCAGAACGGCCTCCGCCTTGTCTTGCTCGTTTTGCAGGCGGTATAGGCGGGCGAGCCAGAGCGCGGCATCCGTGTCGGCGGGATCGAGGCGAAGGATTTCGCGGTACTGCTCGGCGGCGTGCACCAGCGTGTCGTGCTGGCCCGAGGTGTTGCTCAAATCGCCGAGCGTGCGCACGTAGATTCGCGCCAGCAGGCGCCGCGCGGGCAGATTGTCCGGGTCCTTGGCCAGAATCAAATTCGCCTCGGTCACCGCGTCGCGAATCCTCTGGGACTGGTAATAAATTTCGGCAAGTTCGTCGCCGATTTGCTGGCTGTTGGGGTCCAGCGTGAACGCCTTCTTCAGGAAATCGATGGCCTTGTTGACGTCTTCCGAGTGGCTGCTGATTTGATATTCCTGCGCGAAATAATGCCCCATCACAAAATCGTAATAGGCTTCGGCATGCGTTGCGATTTCGTCCTGCGAAGCGGACGCCGCTGGAGCGGCTTGCGTGTTCGGATTGTTCTTGGCTTGCCGCGCGCCGGCGGAAGATCCGCCCAGCAGCAAGGAAAGAGAAAGTACGGCGAGATGCCGGCCAGTTTTCATTCATTCACCGCAAAAAAGGATTATCCGCCACGCCGGGCCGTCCGTCAAAACGCATCCTGAATCTGGTTTCCTCTCCGGAACTGCGTTTGTGGCCTCGGGTGGTTCAGCGGACGAGACACAATTACATCGTAGAACCCTGCCCCTTGGTTGGATGCGCGCCACGCCGCTTGGGTTCCCGCAGCGCATCGCAACCGATCGTTTGAACCCGGGAACGCCAATCTCCCGATTGGCGTCACGAACGCCGCCAATCGGGAGATTGGCGTTCCCAGGGATACACCAGTTCCCTCAGTGTCTAAAATGCCGCACGCCGCAGAACACCATGGCGATGCCCAGCCGGTCTGCCGCCGCGATGACGTCCGCATCGCGCACCGAGCCGCCCGGCTGAATCACGGCGGTGGCGCCGGCCTTCCCTGCTTCCTCGACGCCATCGGGGAAAGGAAAAAAAGCGTCCGAAGCCACGGCACTTCCCGCCAGCGGCAATTGCGCCTTCATGACGGCAATTTTCACCGAGTCGACGCGGCTCATCTGGCCCGCGCCAATGCCCACGGTCTGCCCCGCGCGCGAAAAGACGATGGCGTTGGATTTCACGTGCTTGCAGACTTTCCAGCCAAAAAGCATGGCCTCGATTTCCTCGCGCGTGGGCGCGCGCCGCGTGACTACTTTCAATTCGCTTTCGGCGAGCTCGTGGCGATCCTGCTCTTGTACGAGAATGCCGCCGGAAACGCGTTTCAACTCGAGATCGGCTTTGTGAGCGACGCCATCCCCTGCTGAAAGATGTAGCAGCCGCAAATTTTTCTTGGCCGCGAATTTTTCGAGCGCCGCCGGATCGTATCCCGGAGCGACGATGCATTCGACAAAAAGTTTCGCCACTTCCTCGGCGGTCGCGGCATCAAGCGGGCGATTGAACGCCATCACGCCGCCATACGCGGAAACCGGATCGCAGGCCAGCGCCTTCACGTAGGCTTCCGCGAGCGTCTCCTGCTCCGCCGTGCCGCAGGGATTGTTGTGCTTCACGATGACGGCCGCGGGCCGCCGGAATTCCATGGCGAGATCGAGGGCCGCTTCGAGGTCCACAAGATTGTTGTAGGAAAGCTCTTTGCCCTGGAGCTGGCGCGCCGCGGCGAGACCTCTGGCGGCGGAGCCTGCGGGAACGTAGAGCGCCGCGCGCTGATGCGGATTTTCACCGTAGCGCAGCTCCTGCCGCCGCGCATACGCAAAGTGCAGCCGCTCCGGCAACAGCGGGCGCTGGCCCAGCTCGATCGCCCCGCTGTTCGCCGTGAGGCGCTCGAGTTCCGTCGCGATCTTGCCGTCGTAACGCGCGGTGAGCGCGAACGCCTTGCGCGCAAGCTCAAGCCGCGTCGCAAGGCTCACTTCTCCATGCGCCGTGATTTCGGCGGCGACGGCGGCGTAGTCGGCGGGATCGGTGACCACCGCAACGCTCTCGAAATTTTTTGCGGCCGAGCGAACCATGGTCGGCCCGCCGATGTCGATGTTCTCGATTAACTCCTCGGGCGTAAGGTTCGGCTTCGCGGCGGTCGCCTCAAAGGGATAGAGATTCACGACGACAAGATCGATGGGCGCAATCTTGTGTTCCGCAGTCTGCGCGCGGTCGCCCGCCTCTCCGCGCCGGAACAAAATGCCGCCATGCACTTTCGGGTGCAGCGTCTTCACCCGCCCGCCCAGCATCTCCGGCCACCCCGTCAATTCGGAAACGTCGCGGACAATGATTCCAGCTTCGCGCAGCAGCTTGGCCGTGCCGCCGGTGGAAACAATCTCGATCCCGCGCGCGGACAGTTGCCGCACAAATTCTGTCAACCCACCCTTGTCGTAGACACTTACCAGCGCGCGTTCCACAGGCACAGAACCCCCCAATGGATGAAAGGAAAACGTCTATTGTATGCGCGGGCGGGGGAATCGAAAAGCGGGAACTGGGCGTGATCTAAATGAACGCGTTAGGACTCGCTTCACATTTCATGCGCGAGTCTGACGGAAATCCGCTGCCGAATTTCTTCCCATGAAACTGTTCTTGCCCTGCCGGAATCCAGTTCGGCGATGCGCCGTGCGATCTCCTCGTCCCAAGCGCGCTCGGCCCCTTGGTCGGCGACTTCTTCCAAGCTTTCGATAAGAGAGCGAACTAGCGCCGTGCGTTCCTCCTCCGGAAGAGTAAGGGCCTTTTGCAGTAACTCGAGAGCCTGTTGAGTCATGAAGTGATTATACCCCCTGTTAGAACCTCTGGCGACGGCCCGCAGCTTCGCCATTCCAATTGCAAGCGCCTCTCGTTACACTCAGCGTCCATCCTTTGGAGGGCCCGTGTCTTTAGTGGACATACTTCTCGGAAAACCTTTGGCGACCTCCGACGAGCGCGCCGAGCAGGTCGGGCCCGCCGCGGGAATCCCGATCTTCGGTCTGGATGCGCTGAGTTCGGCGGCGTATGGACCCGAGGCGGCTCTGACGCTGCTCATTCCGCTGGGGGCGGCGGGAGTCGCGTACATTGTTCCGGTGAGCGCCAGCATTATTGTGTTGCTGGCGATCGTGTATTTTTCCTACCGGCAGACCATCGCGGCGTATCCAGGCGGTGGCGGCTCTTACACGGTGGCATCGGAAAATTTGGGGAGGTACCCCGGACTCCTGGCCGCGGCGGCGCTGATGCTTGACTACGTGCTGACCGCGGCCGTGGGAATTTCCGCCGGAGTGGGAGCGCTGGTTTCCGCCGTGCCTCAACTTCAGCCGCACACGCTTGCGCTTTGCCTGGGCATCTTGGTGATCGCCACGATCGTGAATCTGCGCGGCGTTCGGGAGGCGGGCGTGTTTTTCATGATCCCCACGTACGCGTTCCTCGGCTCGCTGTTGGTCGCCATCCTCATCGGCGTCACGAAAACGGTATTCGCGGCGGGGCATCCGGTTCCCGTCGTCGCGCCGCCTGCGAGTGTGGCGGGGCCCGTGTCCGTCGCGGTGAGCATGTGGCTGCTTCTGCAAGTGTTTTCAAACGGCTGCACGGCCATGACGGGCGTCGAGGCCGTCAGCAACGGAGTGCGAGCCTTCCGCGAGCCGACCGTCCGCAACGCGCAGCGGACGCTGACCGTGATCATCGGCCTGCTGGCGGTTCTTCTCGCGGGGATCGCGTACCTGGTTCGCGCGTACGGCATTCAAGCGACCGACCCGATTAAACCCGGTTATCAAAGCGTGATTTCGATGCTGGTCGCGGCAGTTGCGGGCCGGGGCCTGTTTTATTACTTCACGATCGGGTCCGTGCTGGTGATTCTGTCGCTTTCGGCGAACACAGCCTTTGCCGATTTTCCACGCCTCTGCAAGGCCGTCGCGCACGACGGATTTCTGCCGCACTCATTCGGCTTTCGCGGACGGCGGCTCGTCTATTCGGAGGGAATCTACGTGCTGGCCGTGCTGGCTGGAATTTTGTTGATCCTGTTTCGCGGCGTGACCGACAACCTGATTCCGTTATATGCGATTGGCGCGTTTCTGGCGTTCACGCTTTCGCAGGCGGGAATGGTGGGGCATTGGCGCAAAAACCGGGGGCGGGGCGCGGCTCGCAGCATGCTCGTCAATGGGCTGGGGGCCGTGGTTACGGGCGTAACGCTTGTGGTCGTGCTCGTCGCAAAATTTACTGCGGGAGCGTGGGTCAGCGTATTGCTGATCGCCGGAATCATGTCCACGATGATGTGGGTGCGGCGACACTATGACGGAGTCGCCGAGGAAACCCAGCTTTCCACACCTCTGCAAATCGAATATCTCGGACCGCCCATCGTGATTGTGCCGATTCAGTCGTGGTCGTCGATTTCCCAGCGCGCGCTGCAGTTCGCGCTGACGCTTTCGCCGGAGATTCACGCGCTGCACGTCGGCACGGAAGAGGAAACCAACGCGCTGCGGGACAATTGGAAACGGTTGGTCGCCGAGCCGGTTGCGCAGGCCGGCGGGACGCCGCCGACTCTGGTGAATCTCGCGTCGCCGTACCGGCTGATCATAAAACCTATCCTGGATTACGTGCTGGACATGGAAGCGAAAAACCCGGGCCGGCAAATCGCGGTGATCGTGCCGGAACTGGTCGAGCGGCACTGGTATCACTACCCGCTGCACAACCAGCGCGCGGAATTGCTGAAGGCGCTGCTGCTGGTCAAGGGCAGCCGCAACATCGTGCTGATCAACGTGCCGTGGTACATCAAGGGATGACAATGTTCGTTGGAAATCGCAAGTGCGGAAATAAATGCTTCACGATTTCACGCGCGCCTTTAGCCGCGCGTGTTTGCCTTCGAGCGTGACGACATACTCGACTTCGTGCGCGTCCTGTTGTTTCTTGAGCTGGTCGGTTTTTTGCCGGACGAATTTCTGGAAGGCGTCCATGGTCAGCGACTCGGTCTCTTCTCCCACCTGTGCTTTTGCGCCGCGAAAGGCCGCGAAGAGTTGCTCGACTTTTTTCTGTTCATGGTCGGGATCCTTCCAGGAGACGGCAAACGGGAATCGCGCGGCTTCCGATTTTTCCGTATCGGCGCGCTTGCGAGCCCTCCCCGCTTCAATCTCGCGCGCCGCGGCGCCGAAGTGCCGCTGCACGGTGCCCTCTTCCTTTTGCTTCATCCGTTTGCGGAACATGTCTCGAAACTTGGAATACATCTGAGTGAGGTTGCCGTAGCGGAAGCGCTGGCTATAGTTCATGTCCGCGCCCCGGTCGCTATATCGCTTGAGCGTCGTTTCGATGCGCCACTCGATGTCCGAGGGCGGACGGGCCTTTCCGCCGCCGAAGTATTGTTCGTACTCGATCTTCAGCTGGCGAATGTCTCTCTCGAGTTGGCTGAGATCTTCGTCGACTGTTCTAGCCATGGAGTGTGGGCCGCACCAACATCATGCTAAGTGGTTCAAGAGAGTAGCGTCAACGCGCTCCCTGCGGCGTGGTGCGGAACAGATAATGTTCAATGGGATTCCGAAGAACACCGAAGCCGCCAATGCCGCCGCGCCTACCGACGCCGCACGAGGTCCTTGCCACGCTTGAAAGTTATCCGGATCATTAGCCAGGGATAATGCGGCGCAGCAACACGAAAGAAGGGAAAAGCACGAGACGGATGCGGTAGGCCCAAAAAGCGAAAGGGGCCCGCATGCGAGCCCCTTCCAGCAAAACCCCATTTCACCCCGTCCCGGACCAAGCCGGAACGCACTAACCACCCCGGGAAAGATCAAAACCACTTGACCTCACTGAGTGCAACCCAAGTGCCACATCTTAATAATCTCTTTGAGTCCATCTAAACTATAGAAATATAAAGAGATACAATGGTTCCATCGCTTCCTTGCGTTTTCACTCGTTCAATTTTCTACAGTTTTTCACATAATTCGGCTCCCGCTACTACTGTCTTTGGGAGAATTCAAACGCCGATGGCCGTGCGGATGGCGGAGGCCAGGGTTTCGGCCCACCGGGCAACGTCTTCGGCGTGCTCGGCTTCAACCATGACGCGCGCTTTGGGTTCGGTGCCCGAGTAACGCACGACGACTCGCCCGGCCGCGCCCAGGGCTTTGGTCGCCTTATCAATCGCGGCGGAAACGATGGGCAGGGATTCCAGGGGAGGCTTTGACTTTACCTGCACGTTTACGATCGTCTGGGGAAACACTTTCAGGCCGTGCACCAGGTCGTCGAGCGGCCCGCGCAGCGTGACCAGGCAGGCGATCTTGAGCGCCGTGAGAAGGCCGTCGCCGGTGGTGGCGTCGTCGAGAAAAATGATGTGGCCGGATTGCTCGCCGCCGAGATTGGCGCCGCTGCGCAGCATTTCTTCCAGAACGTAGCGGTCGCCCACGGGGACGCGCGCCAGGCTCAGGCCCTCGGCGTCGAGAACGCGCTCGAGGCCCAGGTTGGCCATGGTCGTGCCAATCACGCGGCCGCCGCGCAACTTCCCGACGGACTTGAAATATCGAGCCGCAGCCAGCAAAACTCCGTCACCGTCCACGTGACGCCCGCTGGCGCTCACGAACATGGCGCGGTCGGCGTCACCGTCAAACGCCACGCCAAGCGCCGCCCGCGTTTCGAGGACTTTCTCGCGCAGCTTCTCCGGATGCAGCGAGCCGCAGCCGTCGTTGATGTTGCGCCCGTTCGGCTGGTTGTGAATGGCGATCACTTCGGCGCCGAGGGAGCGGAACAGCGCCGGTCCGAGCAGACTGGCGGCGCCATTGGCGCAATCGAGCACCAATTTCAACCCGTTGAGATTCGCTCCGGGGATGGCGCATCCGCGCAGATACGCCAAGTATTCTTCATCGAGCGAGAGATCGGCCGGGACAGGAACGCCGTGTGGCGACGTTTCACGGCCTTTGTGCTGGTGAATTTCGGTTTCGAGGTGCTCCTCAACGTCATCCGGAAATTTCATCCCCGTTCCGGCGAATAGCTTGACGCCATTGTCATGAAAAGGGTTGTGGGAAGCGGAAATCACCATGCCCGCCGAATATTTGTTCTGTCGAACCAGGCAAGCGACGCCGGGAGTCGTGATGATGCCTGCGGAAAGGAACGCCACGCCGTCATCGGCGAGCCCGGCAGCAAGCTGCGCGGCGATGTGAGGTCCGGATTCGCGCGTATCCATGCCGATCAGGACACGAGGCTTTGGATCGGTCTCGAGCAGATACTTGCCCAGCGCCCGCGCGACCCCGTAAAGGGTGGCGTCGTCCAGCGGATAAGTGCCGGGAATGCCGCGAATGCCGTCCGTGCCGAACAGTTCTTTGGTCATTGGGGATTCGGGTGCGGGCTCTACTTGGAGCCC
Source organism: Terriglobia bacterium (assembly GCA_041498955.1). GTDB lineage: Bacteria > Acidobacteriota > Terriglobia > Acidiferrales > UBA7541 > Palsa-360. The sequence continues at coordinate 3,942 of JBGQJJ010000004.1, read as the reverse complement.
GCGGAAATCATGATGGCCGGGGCATTGCATTCGCCCACGGTTTTTTGAGTCTAGCATGCCACCGGTCATCCGGCGGGAGGAGCGGGGCCGTGGCGTGGCACAAGAGTAACGTGGATTTCCGAGGGAGTAACCTGCACCACGGTCGCGCCATACGGAGCGCCCACCATCTCGGGCATGAATTTGATGGTCATGGCTCCTTGCTTCCCGCCCTTCATGTCCAGGCTCAGGTTCAAATCGGCGGGAATCATGCGGCGGAGCAGAGCCGAGCGGCCACGCACACGGACATGCACCAGGGTGGGGACGTCGCCCGCCATTTCCAGGTCGGATGGCATGGTAGTGAATTCCAGCGGCACCATAAAGCCGACCTCGGCGTACGGCTCGGAGGTGTAGGTCGCCCAGATGAGGAACGAAATAGCCAGGGCCAGAAGCTTCAAGCCCGCGTTGGCGAAAACGTACTTGCGCAGGAAACCCAAGGCCTATCTCCGCACCGGACTTCGCGCCTGCGAAACCGCGGCCGGCAGGACCATGGTCGCGCGGCGGCGCGAAACCATTTCGCGCAAGCGATCGCTCAAATCTTCCGGGGAAAGATTGGTCTCGATGGCTCCGGCGGAAGCGACCGAAATCGAGCCCGTCTCTTCGGAAGTCAAGACCACCAGGCAATCGCTGTCTTCGGTGATTCCAATCGCCGCGCGATGCCGCGTGCCCAGTTGTTTGGAGATCAGCGGATTCAGCGAGAGCGGAAGGAAACAGCCGGCCGCCGCCACGCGCGATCCCTCAATAATGACGGCGCCATCGTGCAAGGGAGAGCCGGGCCGGAAAATCGAAACCAGCAAGTCATAGGAAAGCTGGGCGTCCAGCGGTATGCCGCTTTCGATATACGTGCGCAGGCCGGCTTGCCGTTCGACGACGATGAGCGCCCCGATGCGGTTCTGGGAAAAATGTTCGGCGGCCATGACGATGTCATCGTACGTGCCTTTCGGATTGCGCGACGCAAAATTCATCAGGGAAAGGTTCCGGCCAAAGCGCGATAGGGCCCTGCGGATTTCCGGCTGAAACAGGATGATGAGCGCGATGGCCACGTACGGCAGCATGGTCGTGAGCAACCATTCGACCATTTCCAGACGCGCCCATTGCGCGCCGCGGTAAAAAACGAAAAGCAGCGCAAGGGCCACCAGCATTTGCACCGCGCGGGTCCCGCGCAGCAGTTTCAACAAATAATAGATCAACGCCGCGACGATCAGAATGTCCAGAGCAGCCCGGAAATCCAAGCGCGACAGCGGGGTCACAGGAAGAGCGGCGGCGAGCATGGTGGCTCCTTCTACGGTATCTCAGCCTTGCTGTCTGGGGCAAGCCGCAGTTTGCCGCGGTTTGTCCGGATTGAGGGGTGTGCTATGTTGAAATGGGTGGGAATATGCAGCTCGAAGACGTCAAACTCTCATCGCGATCGAACCCGTCCCAACGCATCATCGCGGCGGCCATCGTTTTCGCCTTTTTGTATTTTGCCTCGGATGTCGTGGTCACCTTACTGCTCGCCGTCTTGATCGCCTATTTTCTCGATCCGGTCGTCGGCGCCTGCGAGCGAATTCATATTCCGCGCGCCCTGGGGGCGCTGGTGGTGCTGTTCGCCGTCACCGCGATATTTGCGGGTTTGGGATATCTCGTGGTGGTTCGAGCGAATCAATTTCTCGACGACTGGCCGCGCTACAGCGAAGTCTTGCGGCACGTGACCACGGCGTTCGACCGTCAAATGACCACTTTGGAAAAAGGAGTCGAGGCCATCGCGCCCGCAGTGGAAAAAGGGCGGACGCCGCTGCGCGCGGTTGAGCCGCCTCCCGTGCGCGAGTGGCTGCTTCGAGGAGCCGGATCGTTGTACTCCATTCTGGTGGTAGCGACGTTCGTGCCTTTCCTGGTTTTCTTCATGCTGGCCGCAAAACCCCGAATCTGGAAAGCGACCATTGAACTATTCCCGGACGAACATCAGGACCGCGTCCGGGGCGCGCTCGATGAAGTCAGTTCGATGCTCCGAAGTTTTGTGGCGGGCAATGCCCTGATTGCCATCATCCTGATGCTTTTGAGCTGGGGATTTTTCCTTGCGATTCATTTGAACTATCCCTTTCTGCTGGGTTGCGTCTCGGGACTGCTGAATCTGGTGCCGTATCTCGGCGCGGTACTGGCGTGGGTTCCGCCATCGTTGATCGGCTTGGCGCAGTGGAACACCATCGGCCCCTTCTTTGGGGTTGCGGCCATGCTGACGTTTCTGCATATTGTCGGCTTGAACGTCCTGATGCCGGCGATTGTGGGGCGGCGCGTCCACCTGAATGCCCTCGCGGTCACCGCGGCGCTGCTATTCTGGGGATGGCTCTGGGGCGCGATCGGCCTGATCCTGGCAATCCCCATCACGGCGACCGTCAAGGTAATTTGCGATCATTCCGAGGGCTGGGAGCCGTTGGGCCGGTGGCTCGGCGCATAGCTTGGCGTGAATCGTGGCTGATTCCCTGAGCCACGGAGGGAGTTGGGGACGCGGGGAAATCGGAACGCGATATGCAATCTAACCAGCGCACAATTCTTATTGTTTTGATCGCGCTCCTCGCGCTCACCGGAGCCGGCCTTTTCGTGACCACCGAGTGGGGCGCTCGCGCGGTTTCAACGGCCCCATCCCCTTCCAACGCCGCGCAATCACCGGTGGACCTGCGGCAATTTCGCACCGCGCAGTCGCTCGTTCACCTTGCCGCCACTCCGGAAGAGCAGGACCTGGCGCGCGACGCGCTGCGGAAGGCCGACCATGAAGTTGATTTTGCTTTCGCTGCGGCGCTCGAAACAGCCGCTTCCCAGCCTGTTCCCTCCACGCCCGAAATCAAGGCCATCCTCGAACGGATCTCAAGAGGCGAACAGGAAGATGCCGAGTTGAATGTGAATGTTTCGCACCTGACCCAACTCCTGGCACACGCAAAGGAAAATGAGAAGGAAGATCTCACGCAGGAACTCGACCTCGCGAAGACTCGCCTGGAATTGAGCGAGGACGAACTCGCCGACGCCCACCAGAATCTGGAGCGGGCCGGCGGCGATCCCCAAAGCCGAATCCAACGCAATCTCGATGAATACAACGCCTCGGAGCAAAGCAGCGGCGGTCAACTGGATCTCAGCATCGTGGGAAGGCAGGCGAGTTCGACCTTGCCGCTCTCCGATTCATTTCTCTCCCGTGCGCGGGCCATGTTTGCGTTGCATTCTATAGTCGGCCGCCTCAGCCAGGAGGAACGCGAGTCGGCCGAGTCGGCCGCCTCATTTTCCGGCAGGCACGACAAACTTGAACTCCAACTCGAAGAAGCGCAATCTCAGCAGTCGAAACAATTGGAAAACGGTCTTCCCGTAATTGCATCCAATGGGGGTTCGGCGAACGCTCCCTCCTCCCCCTCCAGGCAAGCCAGCTCCACAATTTCCTCCTACAAGGCGCTGACCGCTTCGCAGAAAAGATTGTCCAGTCTGGACAGCCGCATCCGCAATCAGCAGGACCTCACGGCAGTCTATGGGCGGTGGAGCGCGCTGGTTACGGCTCGCCGCCGCGATTTACTGCACAGCCTGCTCATTTCCTTTGCCTTGATGTTGGCGATCGGTCTGGCGGTCCTGCTGACGACTTACTTTCTGGAGCGGATGTTCGCGCGCGTGGAACCGGATCAGCAAAAACTCCTGACCTTGCGCTCGGTCGCGCACATTGTCACGCGCGCGGTGGCCGCCATTCTGATTCTGCTGATTATTTTCGGCATGCCCAGCCAGATGGCTACGGTTCTTGCTCTCGCCGGCGCCGGGCTTACGGTGGCGATGAAGGATTTTATCGTTGGATTTTTCGGCTGGTTCGTGCTGATGGGGAAAAACGGAATTCGTCACGGCGATTGGGTGGAAATCAACGGCGTGAGCGGCGAAGTCGTCGAAATCGGACTGTTCCAT
>JBGQJJ010000003.1:0-25559 GCA_041498955.1 Terriglobia bacterium | reverse complement strand
GCACTCCGGCGCGCGCGAGCGCTTCGATAAAATCGCGGCACTCCATTTTCGCGGGCAATGCTGGCCTCCCCGCCCGGAATGGGCGATAATGCCAGCGCAATTTGCTGTCCGCGGGAGGTGGTCTTGAGCCGCGCACCAGGTACTTATGCCATATTCGATACTTCGCAAGGGACGATCGTCGTTCGCCTGTTCGAAAAGGAAGCCCCGCAGACCGTCGGGAATTTCATCGGCCTCGCGGAAGGCACCAAGGAATTCAAGGACCCAAAGACCGCGCAAAAAGTGAAGCGTCCGTTTTACGACGGTCTCGTTTTCCATCGCGTGATTCCGCAATTCATGATTCAGGGAGGATGCCCCCTCGGGACGGGAACCGGTGATCCCGGCTATCGCTTTGGCGACGAATTTCATGCATCCCTCAAGCACGACAAACCGGGAAAGCTCTCGATGGCCAACTCGGGACCCGCCACAAACGGAAGCCAGTTTTTCATCACCGTGGCGCCGACGCCCTGGCTCGACAACAAGCACACCATCTTTGGCGAGGTGGTCGAGGGAATGGACGTCGCCACGAAAATCTCGGAGTTGCCGCGCGGAGCAAGCGACAAGCCCAAGCAAGCCGTCGAATTGAAATCCGTGCGGATCGAACGGGCCTGATCGGTCCGAACCTGTATGCTAAGCCCGGCCAATTTGTTCCGGATGATGACCGAGTTCATTTTCATCCTGCTCGGCGGCTTTCTGGTTTGGCTTGGATTGAATAACCGGTTCCTCAATCCTCCGAACTTTAATCCGCGCAGCCCCGCCTGGCTCGGCCTGGGAGGGGTTCTCATTTACTGGGGCGCGCGGTCATGGGTGAAAACCTCGCGCGCGGCGCGAACGTCGAGTCGCACAGTCGCGCGCGTGGGAGGCGCTTCGCTAGTACTCGTTGGATTGATGATGGTCAATCTCGCCGTTCTCGAGTTTCGTTGGGTGGGGATTGTTCTGGCGGCAGCCGGGGCAGTCTTGGCTCTTCGTGGCTTCCTGGCAGCCGTGCTGTCTCTTCGCTCGGATTAGTTGTAGTCATTGCTTTTGCTGGAGCTAGTGAGAGGAGGCTGAGATGATCAAGGAATTCAAGGAATTCGCGATGCGAGGGAATGTGCTCGATATGGCCGTGGGCATCATCATCGGCGCGGCGTTCGGGCAAATCGTCAACTCGTTTGTGCAGGATATCCTGATGCCGCCGATTGGGAGGCTCCTCGGCCACGTGGATTTTTCCAATCTGTTTGTGAGCCTGTCGGGCGCGCATTACGACACGATCGCGACGGCCAAGGCGGCGGGCGCCGCAACGCTCAACTATGGGCTTTTCTTGAACACCATCATCAATTTCCTGATCGTGGCGTTTGCGGTATTCCTGTTGGTGCGCCAGGTCAATCGTTTGGCGCCGAAGCCGGCTCCCGCCGCCGCGCCCGCCACTCGCGATTGCCCCTATTGCCTCAGCGCCGTGCCGGCCAAGGCGACGAAATGCCTGCACTGCACGTCTGAACTTCGCCCGGCGTAGGCGCAAGCGCGAGTCGCATCTCGGCGCATGTCTATGTAGCGCTCGCCTTCAGGCGAGCATTTGCTCTACTCAACGGTGCCCGCCTGAAGGCGGGCTCTACAAAACCGTGCGAAATTTAGGGTGCCCACATAGGTTCTTCACGACGCAGCGTTTCCGCACGCAGAATGGAAAATCCACAGGCTGAAGCCTGTGCTACTACTGCTTCGTTTGCGCGGCTTTATTCCTGTTGAGATGTTCCTTCAGGCGAGCTGCGACATCGGCTTCCTTGCCGTCTTCCAATTCCTTCATCACTTCATCGAGGGCGAAGTGGACGACGTCGTGATGGTGGATTACATCCGGGGATACCAGATCGCTGAAGCGAAGCCAGAGACGGTGCACGAGGCGCACCTCGTTGGAAGTGAGATCCGGCGCGTGCGGCCCGAGCAGGAAGAATTCGCGCTGCCCTCCCGGCGTGAAAATTTCCAGGTTGAATTGCGGGCGCGGATCGGGGATCTGCTCCCAGGCCAGGCCGATCTCCCTGGCCTCTTCGGCCAGGGAAGCCTTCGCCGAGCGGCCCAGAACGATGGTGCTGGCTTCCAGTTTGACCGCGGCATTCAGGATGCCGCCCCACAGGTCATTGGCCGAGACGACCGCTAGCCGAATTGGCTTGCCGCGCTTTTCCGCGATCGACAGGGCCTTGGTGAACAAGAATTGCTCGACGCTTCCAAAAAGCTGCTCGGCTTCGAGTTCGCTCGATCCCGAAGCCGACCGGCGGAGCAGGCGCACATGCATTACGACGACGTCACGGCGTTCCGTCTTCACGCGGTCCAAAACCGCCTGCAGATGGTACAGCGCATGATAATTGCTGACCGGCACGAGAACGCTCCCGGGCCGAACCCCGACGGATTGCCGGCTGAGCTCTTCCTGCGCCGCGACGTTGAACTGATCCATCTCGACGTGAGAGGCGCCGCGATTTCTATGCGTGATTCGTTCGGACACGCTGAATACGCCGAACATGATGAACGAGAAAATCAGGCCGGCGACGGTCGCGCTGGGCTTGGTGAACAGGTTCACGATGGCGATGAGGAATAAAATTAAAGTGATCAGGGCCAGGCCCAGCGGAATTTGCTTGCCAAACAGATGAAAATTCAAAGGCACGCGATACTCGCGATCGCCGGGATGCGTGTACCGGATCACGAGCACCGCAATCCCCTGCATCGTGAAACTCCAGATCACGCCGAACGCGTACAGGTTGGCGAGAAAGGTCACATCGCCGCGGCTGGCTATAATCGTCACGATCTGGAAGAGGACGACGATGTTGATGATGCGATTGGAGGTGCCATATTTGCGGTGCGGTTGCCGGAACCAGTCCGCCAGCACGCCATCCTCGGAAACGCGATTCAGCACGCCGTTCGATCCCACGATGGCGGTGTTCACGGCGCCCGCCAGGATCAGCGTTCCGACCACGACAACGAACGCATGGAAGGCGAGCCGCAGCGGGAACGGCCCCACCAGGTTCATGGACAAGCCGCCAATCAAATTCTCCAGGTACTTGCCCCGGACGTCGTCGGGAATGATCATGACGGCGAAAAACGATACGAGGGAAGTGAAGAGCAGACTGTAAACGAAAATGATAAAGCCCGCCTTTTTCAGATTCGGCAGCTTGGGGGCCTCGATCTCGCGATACACCTGCGCCAGAGACTCCTCGCCACTCATCGCCAGAACGGAATGTCCGATGCCGACAAATACGGCAATCATGGGAATCATATGAACGATCTGGCTGCCCGAGAGCCAGCCGAGCGACCTCTTGTCCAGCCGAATCGTGGAAGGCGTGGGAAACGGCGGGAGGTGCGCGCCGCGAACCACAATGGTGTACACGCACCAGATGATCAGCAGGACCACCATCACCGTGGTGACCTGCATGATTTTCAATGCCTTGTCGCTGGATTCGGGAATCCCCTTGATGTTTTCCCACCAGAAGTAAAGCGTCACGAGGACCGCGAAAAACGCGGCCGTCGAATTCTCCGAAAGCACGACCCCGATATGAAAGTAAGCAAACAACTCGTTGAGCAGGCCGGCCAGGTATTGCCCCGCGGAAACGCCGCTGATCGGGCCTGTCAACACGTAGTCGAACATCAGCGCCGAGACGGAGAATTTCGCCAGCGTTCCCCCCAGCGCCTCCTTGACCACGCGGTACACGCCCCCGCGCACGAACATGCTGCAGCTTTCGACGTACACGGCGCGCACGCAGTAGGAGAACAGCATGACGCCGAGGATGAACCAGGGCGCCGACTTCCCGATGAAACTCTCCGACTCGCCGCCGGCGTAGTAGGCGGAGGACGCCAGGTCGTTTAAGACGATCGCGGCTGCGCGCCAAAAAGAGATGAACGTCAGCATGGCCGTCGTGGCCACAATGACGCGTGGTACGGTTACTAGTCGAGAGGGTTCGGGGCTTTGGCCAGCAGGTGTCGAGGACATGAGGCGTAAAGAAAATATAAAGAATTGATTATGGCATCTTTATGCGGGGCCGTCTACAAGAACGGGAAGGCTGGAAAACACACAAACACACCGGGAACGCCAATCAGGAGATTAGCGTTCCCGGGCGACATCCCCAGGGGATCCGCTTGAGGCGGTTACGCTGCCCGGAAAGTTAATTCGCCGGGGTGGAGGACGGCGGCGCGGCAGACGACGGCGCGGACGCGTCCTTCGGGCCAAAGTTCTTGACTAGATACTGAAGGAGGGTATCGACTTGGTCCGCGGGCACATTCGCTCCACGATCAATCATGGTCTGCACGGTTTCTTTCCAATCGTCCAGGTTCTTGTGGGCCTTGGTCAGATTCGTCAACTTGTGGCAGGCCTGGCAATTTTCCGTGGCAATCGCCTTCCCTTCGCCGTCGGGCAATTCCACGACGACCTTGGCCGGGGTGGGCGCGCTTGGCGCCGCCGCGTTTGGAGAGGGAGCCGGGGTGGCGGGAGCAGCCGCCAGCGCATTTGCGGCGGGCACAGCGTCCTTCGGACCAAAGTTCGCGGCGAGATACTGCGCCAACGTGTCGATCTTGTCGTCCGGGATGCTGGCGCCGCGGTCGATCATCGTGTGGATGGTGTCTTTCCAGTCGTCCAGATTTTTGTGCGCCTTCGTCAAATTGGTCAGCTTATGACACATCTGGCAAAATTCGGTCGCGATGGGCTTGCCGTCCCCTTCGGGTAACTCCACCGGTTTCGGCGCGGATGGCGCCGCGGGGGGAGGAGCAGCTTGTCCGGCATCTTGAGTCGCCGCCGGGTGTGCGCCCGCTGCCGGAAGAACATGCACCCCAGGAAGTCGCGCACCGAGCAAAGCGGCTCGCGGCGTAGCTGCGATGCGTGCTTGGCTTTTGGCAGGCGTGCCTAAAATGGCGAGACCAACAACGCTGAGAAGACCGGCTAAAAGAGCTGAATAACCCGAAAAATGGCTACCTGGTGTACGCACGCTTCTATGTCCTCCCGCGATGTTCGCGCTGGCAGCGGGATCTCCGACCGACTCCACTGGCCTAAATCCTTGCTGCCGCGAAGATTCAAACGGCTCGACCCAATCAAATTCCATTCTTATATGAACACGGGAAAGAATCAAGCGGCGACTCGCCGCCCCAAGAGCGGAGTGGCCAAGAGTTACAGGCTCTTTACATTTCTTCACGCAGGAAAAATCCGGCGGCCAGTCCTGTCGATTCGGCGGTTTTTCGCGTTACGAGCGGGCTCCCTCCTGATGGACGTACTTGACCACTTCCACATCGGAAGTTGCAATCAGGCCGTCCCGAAGCATCTCGTCCAGAAACGGAAGGAGCAGCTGAATTTTTGCATCGGAATCGACTACGCTGACCATTACGGGCGCGTCGGAAGAAAACGACAGCAGGTGAGCGCGCCGGATCAGCGTGCTCGCACCGTATCCTTCGATCCCGCGAAATACAGTGGCGCCTGCAATGTCCAGCTCCTTGCACTTTTCCACGATCGCTCGATACAGCGGCTTGCCATGCCACACATCGCTCTCGCCAAAGTGGATGCGCAGTAATTTGGCTTTCCCCTCCAGCTTCATTTCGGTTCCTTCGATTCACCCTTCGCCTGCGGCACGGTGTGCGTGTACTTGACGATGTCCACGTCGGAGAGAACCACCAGCCCCTGCGCCACCATGTCGTCCAGGATCGGAGTGAACGCGCGCAACTTTTCCTCGGTATCGACGACCGAAAGCATGATGGGCCGGTCGTGGGAAAGATGCATCGTCTTTTGCTGGTGAATTCTGCGGTTGGCTCCATAACCCAGAATTCCCTGGTAGACAGTCACGCCCGCGATATCGTTCGCGCGCAGGCTTTCCACCAGCGCCTGGTAGAGCGGCTTGTTGTGCCACTTGTCGTTTTCGCCGATGTAAATGCGCATCAGCTTGGCCTTGCCGGCGCGCTTGGTCGCGGGGAGCAAGCTGTCCGGCGCATCTCCTTCGCGGGCTTGTGAAGGTTTCAGGATGGTCGTGTCCTGCACGTCGATCAAGCCCACGCCCACCATGTCATGAAGTTTTGGAAGGATTTCGTCCAGTTTTTCCGGCGTTTCGACGAACTCGATTTTGACGGGCAAGTTTTCCGTCAACCGCAGGATCCGCGCGGTGTGCATCTTGTGGTCGGCGCCGAATCCGGCGATGCCCCGGATCACACTGGCGCCCGAAACGCCCCGGTAAAACAAATAGTCCAGGACGGCGGCATAGAGGGCCTGGCCGTGATACTGCTGGTCCTCGCCCACATAAATGCAAATTTTCTTGGCCGGCCCTTGTTTTAGCATTTCCTCTCACCGATACGTATTGGAAGTGAGCGCTGTTTCCCCGGTTTCATCCGAGCGTCCTTCCGGTGACGACTCCCAGCCAAACCGCGATGAATCCGGCGGTCACGCTCAGGATCACGTTCAGGAACGCGATTAAGAGTTCGCCGTCCCGGAAGCTCTGAAAGGTTTCGAACTCAAACGTGGAAAAGGTAGTGTACGCCCCGATGAAGCCAATGGGGATCAAGTAGCGCCAATTCGCGCTCCAATGCGCTCGTTCCGCGAGCAGGGTCACGACAAGTCCGATCACGAACGATCCGGTGATATTAATGACGAACGTGCCGTACGGAAAGCGCGCTCCCATCCGATTGCTGATGTAGCCGCCCAGCCAGAATCGCGCGATCGATCCGATGAATCCTCCGAGGCCCACCATCCAGTATTTGGTCATTTGCGCTCTCGCCAAATCCTCTTTATTTTTCCGCTTTCCTGAAATAAATGCTAACCCCGCCATTGGAACAGAAAAATCGCTCCTGTTCCACGCGTCATCCGCGAAAAACTTTTCGTACTTTTGATTCGCTCATTGCCGGGAACATGACTCCGCGACAAGGAACTTGTCAGGAGTCATCATCTGTCCGGCTAAAAGGACAGCGGTTATAAGGCGAACTCCATCGCCTTTCGCAATCATACGTTTCGCGGGATGGAAGTCAACCCTCGGCTCCCTTCCTGTTCCGTGGTGAAAAACGAGGCTAGTGCGGCACGGGATGAGACTCCGCCCTGGGTTCCACGGGTTGCTGCGTGGGGATGATGCGGCGGTAAATCCGAAACGAGAAAAAGCGATTCCGGCAAGGGGCGCAACGATACGCGGGAAAGCGGAACAAGCGATACACCCAGGCGAGCATGCCCATTCCATGCTCGCTCGAAATGCGCTGCAAGTCCATGTTGCCGCACATTCCGCAATGCACGTACCAGATATATCCGATGGAAGCCGCCCAGGCATAAAAGCGCGAGTCACAAGCCCGGCAGCGCCAGGGCCGCAGCCTGGCCACTCCCACGAGGTAGTCCTTGACACTTCTTCTCCGGGACCGGCGGGGACTGTCGCTATGACAGACCGGACAAAGCAAATTTTCTTCACCCCTGGGAAGTCTAGCGAAAAGAATACGTGAAGACTTATTGCTCTGGCAAGTTCCATCTGTGCAAGGTTGTCGCTCCATGTACAATGAACCGAGAGGTGCAGGATGGCCGATTACACTTCGGAGCATGCCCGCGCGGGGATCAAGACAAAACTTCCGCGCCTGGACACCTGGCCGAACCAGTTCCCGGGGTACCGGATTGTCACGCGCTATCCCGAATACACTTCCGTGTGCCCGAAAACCGGACTGCCCGATTATGGAACCATCGCGATCGAGTACGAACCAAAAAAATTATGTCTGGAACTGAAGGCCCTGAAAATGTATCTGCTGGCGTACCGCGATCTCGGAATCTTTTATGAAAATGCCGTCAATCGCATGCTGCGGGACATTGTGGAAGCGGTTCATCCGGCCTGGTGCGTCGTGCGCGGCGAATTCACACCGCGCGGCGGCTTGACCACAACGGTGGAATCGCGCTGGCCAAGAAACACGCAGCCTCGCAAATCGTAGACAACCCGTGGCGGCTCGGTGATAATCTCATTTACATGGCGTCGCCAGTCCCAGAATGGCCCGCCAAGGAGAGATGATGAGTATTTCCCCGAATGTGCCCGAACCGAGCGGCAACGAAACCAATTTCTACGAGGCTGCGCCCACGCCGCGCTGGATCATCGTGGTGTTTGTCGCGGCGTTCGTGCTGATCGGATATCTGCTCTACGCCGGCAATGCCGCGAAAACCAAGCTGGAGACCGACCTCGCGCAAGCTAACTCGAAAGAGGCGATCCTTTCCGTGCAGATCGATCAAACCAATTCGCGCGTCGCGGACCTCAAAGGCCAGTTGGAAGTGACGACGCAAAAGCTCGGCTTCACGCAGGCCGAACTGGCGCAGGCCCGCGCCCTCGCGCAGAACATTCGCCAAACACAGAAAGATTCCGACGACAAGCTCACCGCGCAAATCGGCCAGGTGAAGCAAGACACTGATACGAAGATCGGACTAGTGAACACGGACTTGACCGGCGCGAAGGGCGATATCAACGCGACCAAGCAGGACCTGGAAGCGACCAAGGCCAAGCTCACCAGCACGGTCGGCGATCTCGGTGTACAAAGCGGTTTGATTGCGCGCAATCAGGAAGAACTCGATCAGCTGAAACGCTCCGGCGAACGCAATATCTTTGAGTTGCACCTGACAAGATCCAAGACCCCCACGCATGTCGGCCCCATTCAGGTCACGCTGACGAAAACGGACCCCAAGAAATTCAAATACACCCTGATGGTCGTCGCGGACGATAAGACCATCGAGAAAAAAGACAAGACGGCCGACGAGCCGGTGCAGTTCTATATCAAGGGCGCGACGCGTCCCTATGAAATCGTCGTGTTCGACGTGACGAAAGACAAAGTGAACGGTTACCTCTCGACGCCAAAAGACATTGGCAGTGCCCGCGCGCAATAACGCACCCTGTAGCGCTCGCCTTCAGGCGAGCATCTGTTCGATTCCAAAATGCCCGCCTGAAGGCGGGCGCTACAAAAACGTCCGAAATACAAGCAGCCAGATGGGCTCATCAGCTCGCGGACTTTGAATTTTTGATTTTTGATTACGACTCGAAGGATTTGAGTGTCGTGGCCATTTCATGGAGACGCCGGTCCACGAGCGCGTACACCGAATCGGGCTCGAACGCGCCTTTAGAATCGCGGCGCCCGGCTTTCACGCCTGTCAGAATTTCGATTCCTTCCTCGAGGGTTGTGACCGGCAGGATATGAAACTTGCCTGCCGCAACGGCTTCGATCACGTCATCGCGGAGCATCAAGTCTTCGATGTTCTCGGAAGGAATCATCACGCCCTGGCGCCCCGTCAATCCTGATTTCACGCGGCACACGTCGAAGAATCCCTCGATCTTCTGATTGACGCCGCCAATAGGCTGAATGTCGCCTTGCTGGCTGACCGACCCGGTCACGGCAATGTCCTGGCGAATGGGCAATCCGGAAAGCGCGGAAAGCAGCGCGTAAATTTCCGTCGAGCTGGCGCTGTCGCCGTCGACGCCGCTGTAGGATTGCTCGAAACAAATGCTGGCCGCCAGCGAAAGCGGCTTGTCCTGCGCGAACTTGGTGCGCAAGTACCCGGCAATGATTTGCATCCCCTTGTCGTGAAAGCTGCCGCTCAGGTTGGCTTCCCGCTCGACGTTGATCAGTCCCGTTTTGCCGAGCGCCGCCGAAGCCGTGATGCGCACGGGCTTGCCGAATGCATAGCCGCCGATTTCCAGAACGCTGAGGCCGTTCACCTGGCCCACGCGCGCGCCGTCGGTTTCAATCAGCAGCGTGCCCTCTTCGATCATTTCTCGGATCTTGGTCTCGGTGAGGTTGTGCCGCTCGATGCGCGCTTCGCGCGCGCGCCGAACGTGCAGAGCATTTACCAGCGCCGCGCCTTCCTGCCGCGCGATGTAAGCCGCCTCGCGGGCCAGATCCGCCAGTTCCGGAAACCGCGCCGTCACTTTGTTGCGGCGTCCGGCAAGCCGCACGCCGTATTCCAGCATGGTGGCGACGGCGGTGCGGTCGAAGGGGCCGATGTGTTCCTGCTCGGAGAGCTGGCGCAGCCGGTCGCCGTAATGGCGCACCACCGCGTCGCTCATCACCATTTCCTCGTCGAATTCCACGCGCACTTTGAAAATTTTGCGGAAGTCCTCCTCGAATTCGTACAGGACTTCGTACATGTGCCGGTCGCCGATCAAAATAATCTTCACGTCGATGTCGATGGGCTCGGGCTTGAGCGCGGAGCTTCCAAACGGAAAGAACATTTCCAGCGGCTGGATCTCGAGTTTCGAGTGATTCAGCATGCGTTTGAGCGTGCGCCATACTCCGGCTTCGGTCAGCGCGTCATACGCATACATCACCAGGAAACCGCCATCCGCGCGAAGCAGCGACCCGGGGCGCAAATCCACGAAGTCCGAATTCCAGCCGCCGCGCGAGTCGTAGCTCCTCTGGATCGTGCCGAAAAGATTCGTGTAGGTCGGCGTGGTTTCAAAAATGACCGGCGAGCGGTCTTCATCGTTATGCGCGAGAATCACGTTGACGCCGTACACGCGAAACGGGTCGCGCTCGGTCGAAGCGGAACGCGGACCACCCTCCGGCGGCGGCACCCCGCCAGGCTCTTCCTCGCCTTCCCGCTCCTTGAACGGATCGAGATTGTCGAGAATACTGTGGCGGACTTCTTCGAGGTATTCCGCCACCAGGTTGCCCGAATATTTTTCCTTCAATTCCTCGATGAATCCGTCGACCAGCACCGAGGCCGCTTCCTGTTCGAGGTAGCTCAGTTCGCTGGCCAGCTCGCGAGACAGAGTCAGCGTCTTGCGGTAGACGACGGTGAACTCCTGCCGGAACTGTTCGTACTTGCGTTCCAAATCCTCGGCCACCATCGTTTCCAGCTTGCCTTCGTGCACCATTTTCGGGATGTCTTCGATCGGCACCATCTGCCCTTCGAGGACCGGAAAAATTTCCGGCAGCGCGACGGCCCCGACCTGCATGTGGCCCAAGGCGAATTGCTCGCGGGCGATGCGCCGCGTGAAGTCATCCATCAATTCTTTTTCGCGCACGGTGAAGCGGTCCACGATGCGCCCTTTTTGCCGCTGGAAGGGTTCGCCCTCGAACACCTGCGGAATTCGCCGTCGCAGAAATTCGATGCCGCTCTGCATGTCTTTCTTGAAGCCGTTGGCCTGCCCGCGCGGCAGCGCCAGAAGACGCGGGCGGTCCGGACTCTTGAAACTATTAACGTAGCAGCGATCGAGCGATGCTTTCGCGGGAGGATGAATTTGATCGATCAAATGCGTGATCGTGCCGCCGCGGCTCGTTCCCGCAAGGCCGCATACAAAAATATTGAACCCGGGCGCGTTTAGCTCGACGCCCATTTTCAGGGCGCGGAAAGCGCGCTCCTGGCCGAGCAACTCCTTCACCGGTTCGGCCTCTGCCGTGGTGGCAAACGGAATGGTGGCCGGATCGCACCTCCACCGAAGTTTTTCGGGAGGTAATCCAGCAAGCAAAGTCATGGTTTCAGTAGCCATCGTAAATCTTCGCTAAGTAGGACAGGCTTCAGCCTGTCGGGTTTTTGTTTACATTTCTACAATCGCCGGAGACAGGCTGAAGCCTGTCCTACTTGACCTTAGGCGCGTTACTCTAGCACAGGCAAGACGGCGCGCGCATAGGCGCAGCATTGGCAATTTCCATCCTCGGCACATTACCCGACCGGCGTGTCCGGCGCGCCGCCCGCCAAGTCTTTACCGGAATAGACATCCAGTATCCCGACAGCGGTTGCCACGACAATCGGCCCCAGGACCACTCCCAACACGCCGAACACAGCGATGCCGCCCAGCACGCTGATGAACACCAGCAATCCGTTCAGCGAGGCGCGCCCGCCCAGCAGCACGGGGCGCAAAATATTGTCGATCATGGCGCCCAGCGCACCGCAAATCGCAATCAGAATGAGCGCGCGAACCGCATGCCCCGTCGAAAACAGCCAGATCACCGCGGGAATCCAGACCGGCCATGCGCCCACAACCGGCAGCAGCGACAAAAATCCCATCACTACCCCCCAGAAAATGGCCGAACCCAAGCCCACCATTGCAAAAGCGCCGCCGCAGAGGATCCCCTGGACGGCCGCGATCACCAGGCTGGTCGTGACGCTGGCGAAAATCAGTTCGCGGGCTTCCGCCAGCATTCGTTCCGTCATCGTCTCTTCGAACGGCAAGAAATGCCGGAAGCGTTCCAGGATGGAATCGCCGTCCCGAAGGAAGTAGAACAACGCAAAGAGCATCACGAATAGTTCGAACAGGAATACAACGATATTCCGGATCACCCGGCCAAGCTCGGAAGCCATGTATTCCCCGGCCCGGCTGGCGCCCTGGCGCACGAGTTCCGGTAAATCCACGGTTACCCCTTCTGCGGCAATCCTGGAAACAAGCCACGCCCAGGCGCGGCTGAACCAGCCATACCCACCCCCAACCATGGCTGCCTGGATATCCCGGGCCGCAGCGATCCCCTCACGGACAAACATCGCGGCGAGCAGAAGCACCGGAACAATCAAGATCACGGTGACACCCAGCGTGATCGACACGGCCGATGACGTGCTGCCCCATTTCCGTTCGAATCGTTTGTTCAGGGAATAAAAAATGACCCCGAATACCGCGGCCCAGCCCAGTGGCACGAGGAACGGCTGAAAGACGAGAAACACGAGGTAGGCCAGGCACAGCACCACGCCGTAGAACAAGACGTCGCTAAACCGTTTTTCGGCACTTTGAACCACGGCGGAGTGAACTCTCCTCTCGGTTCACATATCGAGCGGCTACGAACTCCCTCTTATAACTCAGGTCGGGATATTTTGGGAGTTTCGTTCGAGTGCAAGCGCGGCGTTGCGTGCGTCCACGCGTGTTATCATTGGCGCAGCTTAGGAGTCATTGTATGAACGACCCCGCTTCCTGCCGCCATTCCCGCACGCAACTCATCGCCAAGGATTCCGACGCGGAATACGTGGAATGCCTGGACTGTGGCGCGATCCTCGAGTCCGGCGAATTGCCGGAACCTTCGGGCGGCTTTGACGAGTCGCTTTCCGACGCGTAATTGCGTTTCTGCCGCTCAGCCGGAAAAGGCTTTAACACAGAGGTCACAGAGAACACCGAGAAATTCAGGAGAGACGGAAAAAGGCAAGTCAGCGCCGTTCACGAATCACAAATCACGAGTCACGATTCTCGCTTACCGGATTCCAAGCAGGTCAATAATGCGCACTACATCCGCCGCGGAGACGTCATAGAGCGGCCGCTCGTCTTCCTGCTCAAGCTGCTCTCGCAGATACTGCGCGGCGACGTAGCTGGCTTCGCGGTCCGAAATGTCGCGGCCGGCGCGGGAGGTAAACTCAACGATTCCAGGGTGCGCCAGGCCGACAATCGATCCTTGGCCGTCCACCAGGAATTTTGTGTCCACGGTGTCGCTGTGCCGCGTAGCTATGCCATTCCACAAGTGCGAAAACCGGCAATGGTAGGTCCGGTCGGTCAGCCGCGAGGTAACGTCAAATTCCCCCACGAACTGGCTCATCGCCCCCAGATTTGGAATTCCGATCCCCGTGCTCATTCTTCTACTTTCCGTGCCCGACGGGTACAGGCTCGGCATGCGCAAAGCTGCCGGCTGCCGCCGCTAAGCCCGCGCCGACGGACATCTTCATGCCCTGGTCGAGCAGGATTCTCTCCAGCGCGTCGAGGAATAGAAGCACATTCGCGCGCTGGCTGGAATATCCCATCAGGCCGATGCGCCACGTCGTGGTCTTGATATCCCCGAGCCCTCCGGAGATTTCGATGTTGAAATCATTCAGCAAGCGGGCGCGCGTTTTCGCGCCGTCGATGCCGTTGGGAATATACACGGAGGTGACGGTCGGCAAGCGGTCCTCCGGATTCTCGACGAAGAGGCGGATGCCCATCGCTTCCAGGCCCGCGATCAGCCCCGCCTGATTTTGCCGGTGGCGTTCCCAGCCCGCCTCGAGCCCTTCCTCCAGAACGATCCGCATCGCCTCATTCAGCGCGTAAATCAGGGAAATCGGCGGCGTATGGTGATACGTGCGTTCCTTGCCCCAGTATTTCATGACCGTGGTGAGATCGAAATACCAGCTCTGCACTTTCGTCTTTCGATTGCGCAGCATTTCCTCAACGCGCGCGTTCACGGTGATGGGCGCCATGCCCGGAGGCGCGCTGATGGCCTTCTGCGTTCCGCTGAAGCAGATATCGATGCGCTGGCGGTCCACGTCGAGCGGCACGCCGCCGAGCGTCGCGACGCTGTCCACGATGAGGAGCGCGCCGAGCTCATCGGCAACCTTCCGAAATGGATCGATCTTCGTTACCACGCCAGTCGAGGTTTCCCCTTGCGCCAGGCCGACGAACTTGATCTTGCGGCCCTGCCCGGCGCGGCGCACATCTTCCGGGTCCACGGTCCGGCCCAGCGGCGCGGGGACGCGGTGAATCTTGGCCCCGGTACGTTCGGCAATTTCCGCCATGCGCGCGGAAAATATGCCGTTCACGCAGACGATCGCCTCATCACCCGGCTCCAGCGCGTTGACCATCGCCGTCTCGATCCCGCCGGTCCCCGATGCGGAAATCGGGAAGGTAATGTTGTTCTGGGTCTGGAAAACGCGGCGCATCAGCTCCTGAACGCCGCCCATGAATTCGGTGAACCACGGATCGACATGCCCCACCAGCGGCGTAGCCAGCGCGCGGTACACGCGCGGGCTGATGCACGAGGGCCCGGGGGTGAGCATCAGCCTTGTCGGGGGCCGCAATTCATCCATAGGATTCATCATGCCTTCAAACCTCAGCTTTCACGCGGTATCTTGCCGGCGCATCCAAAAATGTGCTCCAGGAATAGTGCACAAACCATCGAAGATGGTTCAGTGGATAAAGCGGTTGCCCCGGTCGCGTTCCGGGACACTATCTCACAAATAAACTCCTGACCAGCATCTAGTTTGCGCGATTCTCAGCCCCCGCGCAACCGCCAAAATGGCTGTGTCTCATCTATCATCGACCAGTTCGCCGCTTCGCTTCGCAACTGCGATTTGGTACCCCGGTTTTCTCTGCGTTCTCCGTGTCCTCTGTGTTGAAAGGTTTTGCGGATTTTCGTCACACCGAAGATTCAAAAGCGTTTAACACAGAGGGGACAAAGGACACAGAGAGGATCGCCTCCGCCTCGCGGTCATGCTTTTGCCTGCACCTTGTCCCGTCGACACATTCTCCAAGCGCGCCTGCGGCGGGCTGTGCTATCTTCGCGTGGCACTGGAGGAATGCGCATCGATGGCGGAAAAACTGGTCCTGGTTGGTGTACTCCCCGAAATTGTCGTGATTGCGCCGGACGAGCAGGTCGTCTGGCTCTCGGACACGGGAACTCTCAAGATCCAGTTCGATCCCAACCGCTGCCCGTTCCAATCCAACGTCTTTCAGGCTCCCCCGGGACGGCAACTGCAAAGCGGTCCACCCCGCCCAGGAACAAACCCGGGCTCCTACAAATATCGCCTCTGGTTGAACGACCAGCCCATCGGCAATGGTGAAGTCATACTTCGGGAGAAATAGAGGGCAATTCATTAGGTTGCCGCGAAGAACCGTCTACTCAATCACGTGCGATGCAACTCTGGCACAATGGTCTTCACCCGTACGGGAAGGATGCGCCAACGGCCATAGGCGGGTCCTACTAAGGTGAGCTGCGGGGACCCAAGCTTTCTCAGATGCGGTGCGGCCCGTACAATCAGCTAGGGCTTTACAACAACCGGGCCACATTCCCAGTTAGGAAGAAATGAGCGCCGCATCCGACGTCTCGGTCAATGGAGGGATAGATTGAAATTTTTCCGTTTTTGCTGAGACGAATCCGCCAACAGGGATGAATGGATGGTGAAAGATTGATTCTTAGTAGATCGCCGCAGCCACAAGGACAGCGGAAGAGCAGCCATTTCGGGTTCTTGCCGTTTGCGACGAGGGCCAGCGTTTGATGATCATGTGTTGCAGAAACACCTTCGTCCTGGGTTTCCACCGTCGCGACCCGGGCAAACCTAATGACTTTCCAGAACCGCGAACGGCGTTTTGAAGTCTTCTTCGCCTTAGTTTCCGGACCATTCTCAGAGGGGTCGGTTTTACTGCGTCGACCCGAGAACCCGAGTTTCCACCACTGACTCATACTGAACCAGAGCCGAGGCCGGCGAGAATCCGGCTGGCACAGCGGTAGGCCGTGAGGTTTTCACGTATCCAAGCTTGCCAGATCAGCCATCCGGCTATTGCATGCTGATATTCCAATTCGCTTACTGAGTCCCGAATCTTGCGTCGCAACTCCAAAATTGCTGCAATTCTGTGGGTGGGTTTTTCCATCGGCCGTGCTTCCAGTAGAGGCGGGCGAAATATTTCTAAGCGTTGCTCATCTGACACACTTGCCTGCGCCGCTTGATGCTCTGGAATATCGAAAACCAATGACACGTCGAGAGTCGCAGGATCGTAGGATGCGGGCGCTTGACTGGAATTGCTAAAGTCAATAAGAAGCACATCTAAGGGCCTGTCGAGAACGATGATGTTCCTGAGATGAAGGTCTCCGTGCGAATCTACTTGTAGGACACCGTCGACCGGAGCGTGGGAAATGAACCGCCTGTAAAGCTCCTTGTACTCCAAAACTTCTGTGTGAATCTTCACGGCCTCGGCCCAGATCTTTTTGATCTTCCAAGCTTCGTCCGGAACCTTACCGCGTGTGCGGTAAAACTCGCCGATCTGGACTGGTCCCCTTCCGACCCCCCGGCGCCAAAGTTTAAGGGGGCCATCGAAGATATCCGCGATTACAACCTCTGGTGAACTATTGAGAATGTATTCCTCGAGTGTCATTGCTTTCTCGACGTACATGGATACAATCGCGCGCTTTGTTGCGCCTGTGACGCACCTGCCCAGCACGAGCGGTGGGTAGTGCCGAAAGGGAATATGGTTGAAACAGATGGTCCTCATAACATTGATTTCTTCAGTGATTTCCCTAATCCCGCCTGTCTTGATGACCAGGTCCACGGGACTGCGACCGTCCGGATACTGCGCTTTGACTATCCATGGCCCTTTGGCGCGTGACTGGCCACCGGGCAGATACTCGATTTTAACCCCGGTGCAGTCGCCGAAGGCCCGTCGCATAAGGATCTCGTCCTCTCGGTCCGGCGCGTGACCACCCTCGCGACTGATGTCCCCGACCTCAATCCCCGCAGCGGCGGAGCGTCCGGGGTCGTGCTCCGCAATATACTGTGCCACCACCTGTTCCCAGTCCGCATTACTCTGGAACGCCCGAGCCGGTAAGAGTTCAGCGTCTTTCGGCGGGATTCCAAGTCGCCGCGATAGGTCCTTGGGCCCGCACATTTGCTCCACTTGCGCGAAACTGTTCTTATCGGTATCGATCGCACAGAAAGCGACACCATTGTCGAGGGCCGGTCGGAGAACTCTCTCAAGAATTTTTGCGAGTCCTTGTGCATCGGAAACGACGACCACCGCGCGCGCGGCGGCTGCGCAATGCTCAAGGGCGGCCTCTACTCCAGTATCTAGGAGTCGCAAATTTCGATGGATAAACGCGCTTTTAAGTGCAGACGAGTTTGTGCCCAGTAGGCAAACATCCTTTCGGTTCTTGCCGAGGAGTTCCATCACGGCTGCCAAATCATCTGCCAATCATCAGCACGCGCGTACGCGCCTTTCGGAGAACAAACGATACAATCCGGCGCTGGGTCACCGCCGATTCTTCGCACGACGCTCTCGCCGACTAGGTAAACCAGGTGGCGACCCGTGCTCGGAACTCCTGCCACAACTGAAAGAAACATGGTCACAGCCAAGGAGGCCACGACACCGTTAATGGACACAACGGCTGGTTGGGGCTCACTATGACCGGTTATGTAGGGATCTGCTTTGCGCTCAGAGTCGCTTAGGAAGTCGCGACGTATCTGCTCCGAATCTAGTAAACCGCTGCAACTTAGGCAGGGCAGTCCAGGGGAAAGCAGCTGAACGCGACCCGCCATAGAACTGATCCTCCCCCCAAGAGCGTCGATTCTCACCCCCGTGTCAATTACAGGAATCAAGTACTGGTAGCTGAGCTGATTCACGACAGCCCGGCTGCCGTGAGAATCAGTACAGCAAAAGACGAGGTCGCAGTCTAAGAGCTGGCGGGCCGTGTCCTCCTTGAGAATCGATCGGTGGAGAGGCTCAACCACAATGCCACAATTAATCCGGTGGATCAGACGCTCTGCCACTTTGACCTTCGGCGAGCCGACGTCGTCCCTGCTAGCGCCGACGACCCGGTTAAGGTTGGAAATCTCAAGCTCATCGAAGTCAACCAGGGTGAGCGATCCAACGCCTAGGTGTGCAAGTTGTTCTGCAATGAGAGATCCCATACCGCCGAGGCCAACGATTCCGACCCGCATACGCTGCAGTTTTTGCTGGCCTGCGCCGAAGGCACGAACATTGCGGTCGTGCAGACTATCCACGGGAGCCGATGGATTGTCTCTGGTGTTTTTCCAGAGGTCCCGACCAACCGAAACCATGGTATTGACAGGCTGGGCGCAGTCCGGCCTGCTGTAGAGCCGTGCCGAAAAACCCTCCGCCCCCAACACAAGCGAGCCATGCGGTCGATTCTGGACACGGCCGAAAATCACGGGAACAAGTCTCGCCTCTCCGCGATCGTCAACGAAAGAAAACTCGGGCCAGCGGATGAAAGGATGGGTATGCCCTAGAACGATGGACGATTCTTCGTCCCGAGCGCGTCTAAATGCGTGCGCGAGGAATATCGGGTCGATGCTCACGCGGTCGGGCCCCTGTTCAAGATAGAATTTCTGAGGAATGCCTAGTATTTCCCGGACAAGCACGCGCCGACGATGAGAGGGCGTATCGTGCACATGGCACAGCAAAACAGCAGCGGCCTCATTCGGAGCCGCTTCGAGTAAACGAGGGGATAACTCGCCGAGTTGATTGGCCGCTCCGACAAGTTCGATCTCGTTCATCTCGGCTCCTGCAATCGCCGACCGATGACTTTGAGATACGTAAGCAAGCTGTCGCGGTTTGGGTCCCACTTTGATGTGTGCCAGGAAAACCACAGTAGATTCTCCGGGCCTCCATGGCTATTATTGACGCTTGTGTTCTGCGGCACGCCGCCACTAGCAAGCTTTAATTGGGGATCCGTCCAGAAGCAGTCGGGCTGCGCCATTGGATAGCTTGGCGATGCTACGAAATAGACGGTCGTCGCAGTCATGTTCCAACCGGCCGCCGGCAAACTGTACCCGGGTACCCGGATGCGGCGTGAACCGTCCGGGCGCACCTCATAAGTGGCATTTGGGTAAGCGTCAACAAGAGATTGGAAGTGTTCTTCGAAAAGAGACTTCATGATCCGAATGTGGCGGGGGGAACTGCGAAAAAGTGCATCCCGTTCTCCAGCTTAATTGATTGCGCATCGCTAATAGCTTTGTCCTCCCCCTTCTGCTCTAGAAACAGTTGGTAATCGCTCGGCACTCCGCCGAGGGCCTTAATTTGAGACCCTTCATGAATTCTGTTTCGACCTTAAATTGCTTGCCATCGATGAAGATAACAACGTCATGACGCTTCTCCTCCCCTTCAGCGACGATCTGGTTTTCAGGCATTTATGTGATCCTTCCTCAAGTGGAATGCTTTTGCAGCGCCTGTCATCTGGTTAACAAAATATTCCGAAAATTATACACCGAAAGAGGGAACGTGGGCTTGCTTATGTCTGCAGGCGGAGGTTCGCAGGGACGACGCCGAGGTAGGACGGTTTTCGAAGCTCTATTTGCTTTAATTCCCGGCAGCGCCCAGGCGGCTGCTATCAATCGAATGCGCCAACCCCCGGCGAACCGGAGCCAGCAACACGGCGGGAACGGGCTTTTCCGGAGAGAGGGCGACATTCGCAGACCGGCGCGGGAATTCGGCCCGGCGGTCGAGCCGCAGCCCCGCCTCGCGGACAAGCTCCTCGGAAAAGTTCGGGTCGTCCGAGTATTCGACGCCCCAGAACCACAGGCGTTCTTCCTTCTGCTGCAGGAACTGCAGTACCTGTTCCAGTTTACGCATGGCGCGGTCAAACGTGGAAGCAAGGAAATAGACGGGCAAGACCCAGGCTTTGCGGGCGAAGGACGCCCGAATGCGCACACAGTACTTGCCGTTCTGATTCACTTCAATCGTGCATTGGTACTCATTGCGATGATTCATCTTCCCCTGCATCGTGCACCTCTCTGACCTACCTTCGTTGCGACTTCCGGAAATGTCCCACGAGAAATTAATTCCCGTCCCTCGATGGGGCCTATCGATTGCTTAATCCCTCAGAATAACCCGCGGAAAGAATTAGAAGATCCAAACCTACGAGAAGCTAATGTTCGCTGGGAAGGCGGCAGCGTCAAACTCTTGGCCACTGGCGTAGGGCTAAGAATCCGAACACAAATATGCTAGCTTACGGCAAGCACGAATGCAAGCCCTGCAAGAAAAACTGTTAACTCATTTATTTTCTATGATTTGAGAACTATGCGGGATTGATAAGACGCTTCAAATTCTCCGCGTTGAAATGCAACTGGCCCTCCTGCAGGAGGCGCGCTTTCAGGGCGGATCGGAACAATCCGTAGGCGGTTTGCCGCTTTCGCTGCAACACTTGCTCTTGGATTTTCGTTTTCTGCTTTGCGAAATCATCCTGGTTGACGGGATCGTGCTGCGCCACACGATAGACGGTCCAATTCTGCCCGAGCGAGATCGGATCGCCGGTCTGGCCGACTGGGAAGGTAAAGGCAGTCGCGAATTGCTTGGCGCTGGCTAGGTCAGGGATGGAGCCCGTTCGAGAGATGGGTTCCGAAGTTTTTACCTCAAAACCGAGGGCTTTGCCGGCAGAGAGGAGATTCTCACCGGCTTTAGCGCGCTTGGCGAGTTCCTCGGCGCGAGCTTTCGCCACTTCCACCGCTTTTCCATGCCGGTAGTCCCCGGCCACGCGGTCGTGAACTTCCGCAAGCGTCGCAGGATGGGACGGCTGAATGTCCTTCACGGAAAGGACCACGTATCCGAGATCCGTGTGGATCGGGGCGCCCACATCGCCCACGCGCTGGTGAAAGAGGTTATCCATCAGGCCCGGTGCGTTCCCAAGTTCCGGAAGCGGCTGAGTCGCTTCTACCAGCTTTGCTTCTCCGGTCGTCATGTTGAATTTCTTGGCCAAATCTTCAAGAGGGACGCGCCCGGCGCGTCGAATCTCGTCGGCGACTTGGGTGGAAACGGTTTCGCCTAGTTGCTCCGCTTTTTCCTGTTGCAACTGATTGACAATGCTGGCTTTGACTTCATCCAGCGTCTGCGTGCGCGCGGATTCGCGGTCCATCACCTGGATAATGTGGAAGCCGTATTGCGTCTTCACCAGGTCCGAAATCGATCCCTTCGGCAGGCTGAACGCCGCGGCCTCAAATTCAGGGACAGTCTGTCCCCGCACGATCCAGCCCAGGTCGCCTCCCTTATCCTTGGTCGTGTCTTCGGAATATTGTTTTGCCAGATCGGCGAAATTTCCTCCGTGCTTGGCCTTGTTGAGGGCGTCGTCGGCCTTCTTCTTGACCTCGGCAGCTTCGGCGTCGGTCATGCCCACAGTTTTGAAGAGAATGTGGGAGACGTGCGCGCGGTCTTCCAGTTTGTACTGGTCGATGTTTTTCTGGTACTGGACCTTTTCGTCGTCTTCCGTCACTGGAGTGCGCTGGCGAAGCTGTGCGAGACTTAGGACGGCATAATCCACGGTCCTGCGTTCCGGCACCACGTACTGCGCCTTGTTCTTGTCGAAGTAGGCCGCAAGGTCCGCGTCGGAGACTTCCACCTTGGACTGCAGATCCTCCGGCTTGATCAACGCGTAATCGAGTTTGATCTTCTCATTCTCGCGGCGGAACTCCTCGCGCACTTCGTCGTCGCTGGCCGTAATGCCGTCGGTGACGAGCTGCTGGAACTTCTGCTGCAGCAGGGCATTTTTCACTTCCGTCTCAAACTCCGGAACGCTCACCTGAAAGCGCGTCTGGACTTCCGAGGTGTACCGGTCCATGCCGATAAATGTGTCGCCGGTAAACGCCGTGGGTACCAGCTTCTTCAGAAGGTCGGCGTGCTCTTCGTCCGAGACACGCAGGCCCATCCGATCGGCTTCGAGCGCCAGCATCTTTTCATCGATCAATTGGTCGAGCGCCTGCTGCGTATAGGCCGGCAAGAGGGCGGGAGGAATCTGGCCGCTGCGGGTAGTCTTGCTCAAGACGTTCTGGACATCGACGACGGAGATGGTCTGGTCCCCCACCTGGGCGACGGCGTCCGACCCGGTCAAATCGTTGGTGCCTTGCGGCACGAGGTACAGCAGCATGCCGATCCCCAGAATCCCGACGACGATTCCGAGCAGGATCCGCACGCCTATCTTTTTTTCACGTAGAGCGTCCCACACGTCCGAAAATCCTCCCGCGCAACGCTATCCAGAAATTCCGCGATTCCGAAAAGCAGACAGCCGCCGCACCCGTGGCAAAACAAGGCATTATAGAGGAGCCGAGCACATACACTCAATCTCTAATCTTGTTGGACGGATTCCGCGCTAAATCGTTATCGTTACCAGGTTTGAGCGGACCGCAAGGCGAAAGCGCGTCTTCATCCTGGGCCCGCCGGATCGGCGGGTCGTGTTTTGGATTTGCTTTCTGCTGGGCCTCGTCGGACTGCCCCTACTGGCGGGTTGGATGCTCAGATAAATTGTCAGTTGGGTCTGTGACACGGTTCTGCATTGAAGCGCTTAAGACCATCCTCACGGGCAGCTTCTTCCGTTCCGCCGTAACTTTGGACGTGCTCATTTCCGGCAGTTGCAATCATTTCCCCGTTTCGGGTAAGTTCCCATGTCCATCCGTTCATGTGTTGCGAATAGTGTTTGTTGTGAAAACCCCGAAGCTGGAGCAAACAGCCGTCACAGACGTACTGAAACTGACTTCCCTCGCGGCAGTTGTAGTCCACGCGTCGAATTGTATGTTCCATAGGCACCCCCGGAGTCAAGTATTGCCTTTCTAGTTCGCGTCGTTACCTTCTTCGCAGAAATTGAGAGTGGTGCTTACGCCTATGGCACCGCCCATCCTGTGATACATAGTTCGGTAGTGAGTGAAATGACTTTTCCCGAACGCGTCCACGTAAGTAATTTCTCCGTACACGTAGACCGCTCCCGTGCCGCTCCTGAGATCGTTGATTTGCGCTGGCGTCAGCGCCGGATTCAGCTCGAACAATTTGCTCGAGACTTGCCCGGGCCCGAGTACGGATGTTGGCGAGCTGACCGAAATGGGAAGCCGAGCTGGAAGCGAAGCGGCCAGGGGATATTCCCGAAAGCATATGCTTCCCCAGTGGGTCACCTTGAACGCGGGGGTCTGGCCAGTGTTCTTTATAAACAAGAATGCGCCCGGACCAGCGGCGTGGTTGGTGATTCGCGCATCAGTCTGCGCGAGAGCTTGTCCCTCATAAAGCGGAACTGGATCAGCAATATTCACAATTGTACTGGCATCCGTAAGAACGTACGCCCTCAACTGCCTCTGGGAAGTCCGTCGCGTGATGACCGTTTGGCAGATTAGGACCACGAGGCCGATCCATGCCCCGAGGACTCCGATTATGGTCGCCCACATGTATTCGCGGCTGAGCGGGTCGAGCGGGGCCTGCAGGACTACCGAAGCGGCGGCATAGTTCATTCGTAACTCCTTC
This sequence comes from Terriglobia bacterium, assembly GCA_041498955.1. Classification (GTDB taxonomy): domain Bacteria; phylum Acidobacteriota; class Terriglobia; order Acidiferrales; family UBA7541; genus Palsa-360. The sequence goes on along the minus strand of JBGQJJ010000003.1, from coordinate 1,929 downwards.
GTGCGCAGCCAGCTTAGCGAAACTAAGGCGAAGACGTCAAGTACGATCTTCGCACGTTGTCTGTGGATAACTGAATTGCCTGTGGAAACTGCGGAGAACTCGGCGCGCGCGGGCCCGCCGATTTATTCTCTTATAAAATAAATGGAGAATTCCCGCAGTTCCCCGTTGACAGAATCACTGCGCTTGATTACATTCCCGCAGGCCGACGGGTCTGTAGCTCAGAGGGAGTGGAACCCTGGCGAACATCGGCGCGCGAGCGTCGATGGGGTGTTCCCGCAGAGCACCGATCACTTAATCGGAGGGCGCTGGTTCGAGTCCAGCCAGGCCCGTCGGCTACTACCACTATCTCAGTCGGCCCATACGTATAGCTTCCCGTATTATAATCGTCAAGCAAAATTATAAGATCCAATAAGAATCACGGCACCCCAACTTTGCGCGCCCGGTGTCCTATGCCTACCGTGACGGGTGGCCCGGCCTTTGTAGTTGACCTTGGGGTGCCCTGTCCTCGCCGCAGCGAGGGCGGGGCCGTTCGTAACTTCTTCGGAGTTTCGACACGGCAGTGAAAACCGCCGCGAGATTCCCTCGCTCGACTCAACTACCACATCGTTAGGAATGCGGCGGTTTGGCTCCAAAAGGTCGCATAAGTGTCCCTCGGCGTGATAATCTAATGTGGCATTTTTGAGGCTGCTAGATGAGCGACCAGATGCGACAGTCAGTGGAAAACAAGGGGGAAGGCAAGAGCTTGATCCGCGTGCGGCCGCGTGGTTTTTGCGCGGGCGTTGTGCGCGCGGTGGACATCGTCGAGTTGGCCCTGCAAGCGTACGGGCCGCCCGTGTACGTGCATCACGAAATCGTGCACAACCGCTACGTTGTGGAGCAGCTCCGCCAGAACGGCGCGATCTTCGTCGAGACGGTGGAGGAAGTGCCGCTCGGCTCGGTGCTGGTGTTCAGCGCGCACGGAGTTCCGCCGACGACGCGCGAAGAAGCGCGGCTGCGCCAGTTGCGCGTGATTGACGCGACGTGCCCGCTGGTGACCAAGGTCCATCTGGAGGCGCTGAAGTTCGCGCGCGAGGGCCGGACGATTATCCTGATCGGCCACCGCGATCACCAGGAAATCGTGGGTACTTCGGGAGAGGCTCCGAAACAAACGGTGGTCGTGGACAGCGTCGAAGCGGTGGACGCGCTCGAAGTGAAAGACGCCAATCGCCTGGCGTTTCTGACCCAAACGACACTGAGCCTTTACGACACGCAGGAAATTGTCACCCGGCTGCGCGAGCGGTTTCCCGCGATCGAGGGACCGGCTTCGGACGACATCTGTTACGCGACGCAGAACCGGCAGGAAGCGGTCGAGCAACTGGCGCGCGAGGTGGACCTGATCCTCGTGGTCGGCTCGCCCAACAGTTCCAACTCCAACCGGCTGGTGGAAGTCGCCAAGCGCTCGGGAGTCCCGGCGGAGTTGATTGACGCCGCGAAAGACATCGACCCGAAATGGCTGGAAGGAATTCGCCGCGTGGGCCTGACGGCGGGCGCGTCGGCGCCGGAAATTCTGGTCGAGCAAGTCAGCCAGCGCCTGGCCGGATTGGGCTACACGAATCAGCGCGATCTCGATCTGATCCGCGAAGATGTGCGGTTCACGCTGCCGTCCGAGCTGACGACCATCGCGCCGGCATCGAATTAGGGGAAGCGAAGTTTAGATAAATCTTTATGCAGGCTGTTATCTTTCAGGGAAGCACGTCTCCAATTTCAGGAGAGCGACTGTGGCGGTCAAGATCACCCGTCAGACGAAGAATATTGTCCTGCTGGGCGCGGCCACGAGCGCTGCGGCCCTCCGCGCCGGGCACGAGCGCGCGCCTGCCGCGTTGCGCGCCGCCGGGATCGCGGATCGGCTGAAGGCCGCCGGATTCCAAGTCACCGATCACGGCGACACGG
>JBGQJJ010000002.1:0-27025 GCA_041498955.1 Terriglobia bacterium | reverse complement strand
CCCGCCGGCTGCCGCGTCTGCAAGCGACAACTAAACCCGGATTTCTTGCTATGCCCTTATTGTGGCGCCGACAGGGTGGGACCCCAGGCCAGTGAGGACGTCGTTTCAAACCTGCAGTCGGCGGCAAAAGGAGACGCGTAAGCATGAGTTCTCACAAAGGTGGAAAGGGATATACGTTCCCACGCCAGGAAGAGCGCTACCAAGCGTTCGTTCGAAGTCTGTCTGTTACGTATGAAGGCTCCACGGAAGATATCACTCTCCGCGCTCCCGACATCAGTTCAAAAGGGATGTTCATCAATACTCCAAACCATCTTCCCGAAGGCGCCGTGCTTCGAGTCAGTTTTCAGCTGCCCCGCTCGAACTTTGAAGTCCTCGCTCGCTGTGAAGTCCGTTACTGTCTGCCCGGCGTCGGAATCGGCGTCGAGTTCGTCGAGATTTCTCAGGAAGCGCAGCAGGCAATCGAAGAAGAAATCCAGTCGAATCAGCTTTCCGCCGAGCCCACCGCATAACCGGACGCCTGAATCCTTCTCGCGGGTCCGCTTTCCGCGCCGCCTTGCAATACCCAGTAGCCACTTCCCTGGTAGTCCCCGTATTGAAAACTGACCGGCTTCAAAAGGCAGGTTTCCAAATTCAAATGGGAAAGACTTCAGCGCTTGATGATGGACTTGAACCCTTTGGCTTCGAGTTGCTGGCGGGCGCTTGTCGCGGACTGGTTGTCCGGATACGGCCCGACCTGAACGCGAAATAACTTGTCGGTGCCGGGCGGGATGACGAACGCGGGAAATTTTTTCTGCTGCAGGGCTTGCGCGAGCGCGAGCGCGTCATCCTGGTGGAGGACGGCCGCGACCTGCAGCATGATCGCGCCTTTCGGGATCAGCGGGTCGCCCGCGCCAGCCGATGGCTTTGCCGGTTTCGCAGTCTTCGACGAAACAACCGCCGGCTTGGGCGCCGCTGCGGCTGGCGCTGAGGCCGCCACCGTCTTGGGAGCCGGCTGCAAATGATCCGCGGCCGCCTGCGGATCGGCGGAATGATAGAAATCCCAATCGGAATTTTTTTTCGGGACTTGCGCATCCTCGGGCTCCGGCCGGGTCTTGGATTTCCCGGCTGCAGGGCCGGCCGGCGCATCGGATCCCGGTGGCGGGCCGACGGCGGCGCGAACCTTGGAATCATACTGGCTTCTTCCCAGCAAATAGCCCAGAGTGAAAACGACTCCGAAGATGACGACGAGCAGCAGGAACAGTCCGACCAGGTGCCTGCTCTCTAGCACGAAATCGCCGCCGCTTTTTTTCTCTTTGGAAGCCATCTATTCTCTTCTTGAACCGATCGCCTTGACCCACTCATTGATGATATCGATCGGGAGCGGGAACACGATCGTGGTATTTTTTTCGACGCCGATTTCGGTCAATGTCTGCAAGTAACGAAGTTGAATGGCGGCGGGCTGCGTTTCGAGCACTTTCGCGGCCTCGGCCAGCTTCGTCGACGCCTGCGCTTCCCCCTCCGCGTGAATGACCTTGGCGCGCCGCTCGCGTTCCGCCTCCGCCTGCCTGCCGATGGCGCGCTGCATCTGCTCCGGGATATCGACCTGCTTGACTTCCACCTTCGTTACCTTAATACCCCAGGGCTCCGTATCTTGGTCAAGGATCACTTGCAGTTTGCTGTTAACTTTTTCGCGCTCGGCGAGGATTTCGTCAAGCTCAAATTGGCCGACGATGCTGCGCAGCGTGGTTTGCGCCTTCTGCGAAGTCGCGTAGAGATAATTTTGCACCTGGGAAAGCGCGAGATTCGCGTCCACCACGCGGAAATAGGCGACCGCGTTCACTTTCACGGAAACGTTGTCGCGCGTGATGATGTCCTGCGAGGGGACATCCAGGGTCTCGATCCGCAGCGAAATTCGATATAGCGTTTCGATTGGCCAGAAGACGATTCGCAATCCCGCGCCCTTGGCGTCCGGCTGCATCCGCCCGAGGCGCAGGACCACCCCGCGCTCCCATTCCTTGATCACGTACAGCGAATTCCAGAACCAGATCAGGAAGATGAACACCGCAATCATGAGCCCGTACAGTGAGAAATCCATTTTCTCGCCCTCCCAAGAATCCCCTGGCTCAGTAGTTTTCCGGCACGGTGGCGCAGGCTGCAGCCTGTGGGGTTTGGTCCTCGCTAGGTCGAACCCCCACAGGCTGAAGCCTGCGCCACTCTTCCGTGCCGCGCGTATCGTACTCTATCTGGAGCCGCCGTTCACGCGCTCGTCGCGTGATGGCCGGGAAGAACGACGTGCAGCGTCAGCCCCTCGATGCGCGCGACCCGCACTTGCGCGCCGGCCGGAATTTCTTCCCGCGCCACGGCGCGCCACAATTCGCCGTGCAGCCGCACCATTCCCTGAAAAATCTCGCTGTCCGTTTGCCGTACCAGCGGCTCGGTCACTTCTCCCGGCGAGCCCACCAGTTGCTCGACCCCCGTCGACTGTTTCCACGAACGCGAGCGCAGCACCAGCCGCATCAGCAGAATCGTGAGCAGGGCAAACGGCAGCGTCACGCCGAACGCGGCGCCCAGGCTCACTCCCGCGTGCGTCAGCGGCGAACGCACCAGCATCAACGCGCCCAACAGCATGGCCGCGATGCCGCCGATCGCCAGCACGCCGTGGCTCGTGTACTTGGCCTCCAGAATGAATAACCCCAGCGCCAGGAAAATCAAAACCAGGCCCGCGGGAGCCACCGGCAAAATATGCATCGCATACAGCGCCAGCACCAGCGCGATGCCGCCGATCACCCCCGGCGCAACCATTCCCGGATGCGTGAATTCGGTGTAAAGCCCCAGCACTCCCACGATCAACAGAATGAAAAACGCATCCGGCTGCACGATCCGCGAAAGAAATCTCTGGCGGAACGACATGCTGAACGCCACGCGCGCCGGATTGCGCAACGATAGCTGCACGGTCGAACCGTCGAACCGCTTGATCGTCCGGCCATCCAATTTTGACAACAGGTCTTCCGGCGAGTTCGCAATCAAATCGATGAGCTTGCCGTCGAGCGCTTCCGTTTCGGTCCAGGCCTTGCCGTCGACGACGGCCGATTCCGCAAGCTCCACGTTTCTACCGCGCTTTGCCGTGTAGCTGCGCAAGAACGCCGTGGCGTCGTTCAATATTTTTTTCTTCAGCGTCTCGTCCACCTGCAGCGGAACTCCTCCAATGGCCAGAAGCGGCGAGGCCGCCCCAGTATGCGTTCCCGGCGCCATGGCCGCGATGTCCGCGGAGAGCAAAATGAAAAAACCCGCGGAAGCCCCGCGCGATCCGACGGGCGAAATGAAAATGGCCACCGGCACGGGCGATTCCAGAATGTGGTGGATGATGTCCTCCATGGAGGTCGACAGTCCTCCCGGAGTGTCCATCGTGATCAGGATGAGACTGGCGTGAATCCGGGCAGCTTCCTCGAAGCCGCCATCGACGTACTCCGCCATCACCGGCTCGATTTCGTCGCCGATGCGCAATTCGAGAATTTGCGCTGAACCCGGGGCCGCCGCGGAAATTTTCGCACCGGGCGCTTGCGCGCGCAGAGTGAATGCGCCAGTCAGCGCCGCCGCGAGCGTTGCCATCGCCAACATCCAGGCATAGCTCGCCGGAGAACTCATCCCCGCGCGGCGGCCCCCGGTTTCCTTCATGGACGCTCTCCGCCGCTGTCGGTCTTGCGAGGTCCCTTCCCTGCCGGTGGCTGCCCTTCGGGAGCTTCGCCCCCTTGGCGCAGAAGCGTGCGATCCAGATTTCTGGACACACGCGCCAAACGCGCCAGCCCATTGCCATCCTGAAGGTTCGGCAGCGCCGACTTCTCGACGTTTTCAGTCGACTCGGCGCGAATGGCCGCTGCTTCCGGGTTTCGTCCCAGGGATTCCAAAGTTGCAATCAACAGCGCTTTCGCTCCCTTATCATTGGGATCGATTTTCCTCGCGCGTTCGAGCGGAGCGACCGCGGCGGCCGCCTGCTTTCCAATAATTTTTGCGATGGCCATGTTGATCCAGTAATCGGCTTCTTCCGGATCGAGCGCCGACGCGCGCTCGAACTCCGTCCCCGCGTCGTTCCATTTCCCGACCCGCAGGCGCGCAATGCCGAGGTTATTGTGCATTTCCGGCAGCTCCGGAAGCGAGCCTTTCTCGCCGGGTTTGCGCGCGCGTTCGAGCAATCCGGAAAACGCGGCGTCCGCGCGGCCGGCATCGTTGCGCGCCAGATGGCAAACTCCCGTCGAGAAACTCGCCACGGGCCCGTCCGGGCGATTGGGAGGCACGCGCGAATGCCACACCAGCGCCGAGTCGCAATCGCGCCTCTTGAAATAAATCTGGCCGAGTTCAAATGCCGGGCGGTCCCAGGCGGGCTCCAGCCGCGCCGCTTCACGCAGCAAGCGGAGACGTTCCTCGTCCTGCGATCCGGTAAGTCCACGCACGAAATTTTCGAGGGCCTCAAGACGCAGCGACGCGGGCGGGTCGGAGAAACTCGATTCGTCCCTCGTTGCGCCTTGCGGCGGGCATCGCTTCCGATCGAACGCGCATAAAATCTGCCACGTCAGGCGGGCGTGCGCGCGCAGCAGATCTTGCGCGTTGCTCGTCTCCTTGAGCGGTGGCGAAAGAGACGGCGGATTCAGGTGCAGCACTCGGGCTTCCAGCGTCGCCGTCTTGCCGTCGGATTGGAAGCGTCCATAAACCACCGCGTCGGCGTCGGCTTCTCCCGCAATCTTGATGAGCGTGGCGTGCGAAAAACGCGCGGAATCCGGCAGGCCCATTCGCTCCAGAGTCGCCAGCCGGTCCTCCCGCGAAAGCACATTGACTTCCCGGTCCTCGAGACGTTCCACCGTCAACTCGGATAGACCTTCGCCCATCCAGTCGAGACTCGCCAATCGGCTTCCGTTCTCAAATGGAAAGATCAGAATTGTTTCGGAGCGGGGTTCCGCGGAAGGGGAGCGAGTCTCCTTTGCGGATTGTGCGGGACGAGCGCGGCCCGCCATCACGGCTCCACAGAGGGCCGCACCCAGAACGAAAAGCCCATATCGAAAAATTCGCGGGGGCATCGCAGTCACATTGTAACAGAGGGCGCGCAGCGCGTGTTCGCACATGTCGCGCGTTTCGGGAAACTTACGCGCCGGGGTGCGTCGAGGAGCTCTTCTGCTCCGCCGGGACCACTCGCGCCATCACTTCCTGCACGACTGGGTCGTTGATGACATCCTTAAACGCCGGGTCGGTCGCCGCTTTGCCGACATCCTTGTACCCTTCGTCCAGGGATTTTCGCAGGTATTCGGCGCAGTGCACGGCGTCCCGCTTCTGAGCGTATACCTTGGCCATGGTGAAGAAAAACAGGCCATGATTGTTCACCGAGCGGTCCTGCACCATGGTGCCCACCCGGTCATTTCGTTCGAAAATGGTCGGGTCAAGTTCCAGCGCCTTTTGAAATTCGGCGGCGGCTTCGGGATACTTATTCGAATTGTAGTAGGCAAATCCCAGGTTGGAATGAGTCGCCGCCAGGTCCGGTTCGATCGCGACCGCTTTTTGGTATTGGCGGATCGCCCCGCCGAAATTCCTTTCGTGGTAATAAACCATGCCCAGGTTGTTCACGGCGCTTGAATATTTCTTGTCGGCCTTGGCCGCGCGGGCAAAGTACTTCTTGGCCTGGCTGTAATTGGAGAGGTCCAGGTACGCGATCCCGATCATGTTCATGAAAATGGCGTTCTTCGGATCGGCCTTCAATAATTCTTGATACGACTGAATGGCCGCCTCGTAGCGTTTTTCCGCCATTTGGATCTTGGCGCGCTCCTCCTGCATTTGTTGCGGGCTAAGAGCGGCAGGAGCGGGTTGTTGCGCGCCCAATTGCGCGGTTGCGCCGAATAGAAAAATACAGAGGAAAATCAAGTAAGGACGTTTCCACGTCATGGCCAACGCCTCCGAACGACGCCGCATCAATGTTGCTGATCTGGTGACCCGGATGGTGTCTTGTCGGCGTCTTTCTTGCCTCCAAAGATACCAAAGATCCGCCGCAAGACGCTTTTTTTGTTCTCGTCCTCCGGCGGTTGGTTATCGGCGGAGGCGGGCGGCGAGGGAGGCCGGACGCTGGAAGGTCCGGACACGGCGGGATTCGAGGAATCGGCTCCCTTGTCCTTGTCCCCCCCAAACACATGTGAAAGCCACGAACCCGGAGGCGCATCGCTGGCCATGCGCCCGCCATGCAAGGGGCAAAACTCGTTGGGTTCCGTGCCATGAATGTAGACTTCCTCGCGCGTGACCGGGCATTCCGGAGTCGCGAGCGCCAATGTTTCCGGATCAATCGTGACTTTCGTGATTCCTTCCGGCATAGTAAACGGCTTCACGTCGCGATAGGCCGGCAAAGTCACCGCGCGTTTCATGAAATCCGCCCAGATCGGCGCCGGAGCATTCGCGCCGGAAAGGCCGAGGTCGCGGTTGTCGTCAAATCCCACCCAAACGATAGCCAGCAAATTCGAGGTGTAGCCTGCAAACCATCCGTCCCGCGAAGTGCCGGTTTTCCCCGCCGCGGGCGCGTTGAATCCGCGCGCGCGGACGGTTGCGCCCGTGCCGTGGTCGATGACGTCCTCCAGCATGCTGGTCACGAGGAAAGCGACACGTGGATCGAGCGCCCGTCTCGACCGGATGGCATTTTGTTCCAGCGATTCCCCGTCGGAATTCACCACGTTGCGGATAAACATCGGCTCGGTGCGCACGCCTTCATTGGCCAGAATCGTGTATCCCGTGGCAACTTCCAGCGGCGTCATTTCATACGCCCCGAGCGCCACCGACGGCGTCGGCTGAATGGAAGGATCGAGCCCGAACTGATGCGCCATGTCCGTGACGCGCGTGTAGCCCACCAGCTCGGCAACTTTCACGGTCGCGACATTAAGCGAAAACGTCAGCGCTTCCCGGAGCGTGACCTGGCCGTGGAATTTTTCGCCGTAGTTGTTGGGCGTATATTCCTTGCCGTCAAAATCAAAAGTGGTCGGCTCGTCCATCACCGTCGTCGCCGGAGTCACGATGGGCTTCACGCCGTCGACCGCGCCTTCAAACGCCGCCGCATACACGAACGGCTTGAACGCGGAGCCGGGCTGCCTCCGCGCCAGGATATGGTTGAGCTGGCTTTCGCCGTAATCGCGCCCGCCGATCAGCGCCTTGATTTCCCCGGAGTGAGGGTCCAGAACAACCATCGCGATCTGAGCCTGAGGCGCGGGTTGCCCTTCCTTTTTCCATCGCGCGTAGCGTTTCGCAAGCTGCGTGTCGATGTTCTTCGCTCCCAGATTCACTGCCTCGCTGGCTTCGCGCTGCAGCTCCGGATCGAGTGTCGTATAAACGCGGAAACTCTGGGACAGAAGATCCGATTCGGAAAACCGGTCGAGCAGGTGGTCTTTCACCATGTCCACGAAATACGGCGCCGTGCTGCCTTCCAATGCGCCGCCGACGATTTGCAACGGAGTTTTCTTCGCCCCCAGCGCCTGGACAGGAGTAATCGCGCCATTCTCGGTCATCGCCACAAGCGCGCGGTCCCGCGCCTCGATCGCGCGGTCCGGCCGCCGTTCCGAGGTCGAGTAACGATTCGGCGCGTGGATGATCCCGGCAAGAAACGCGGCTTCCGGCAAGGTCACTTCGCGGAGATCCTTGTTGAAGTACGCCAGGGAAGCCTCGCCAAATCCGTGAATCGCAAAGCTGCCCCGATTCCCGAGATAGATTTCATTCGCGTAGAGCTCGAAAATCTGCTGCTTGTTGAAGCGGTGCTCGAGTTCCAGCGCTACGACCGTTTCGGCAACCTTGCGCCGCAAGGTCCGGTCCGTATTGAAAAAGAAGCTGCGCGCCACTTGCATCGAGATCGTGCTGCCTCCCTGAACGCGCGCCCCGTGGCGCAGGTCCGCCCAGGCCGCGCCCAGAATCCGGACCGGATCGAATCCCGGATGCTCGAAAAAGCGCCGGTCTTCCACGGAAAGCACGGCATCGCGCAATATCTTCGGAATATCGTTGTAGCTGATGGCCCGGCGCTTCTCGCGCGAGCTGTCAAACAGGGCCGTCAAAAGTTCCGGTTCGACCTCGGCGGAATCCACGGCGGCTCCATTCTCCATGGAGCGGATCTTCTGGATTTCGGCGCCGCTGAAATCCACGACCAGGCGGCTTTTTGTCCCAAAATATGACTCGCTGGACGGGCGGATTTCGATTTCGTTGCCGTGCAGGATGTAACGGCCCGGCGTCCCCGGAACGTCCAGTTCGCTGTAACCCGCGCGTTGCAGGTGATTGGCCAGATCCGCCAGGGTAAGGGCTTGGCCGGTATAGATCCGCATCGGAGCGGCATAAATCTTGGCTGTCGTTTGCTGAATATGCCCGGAAAGGCGCAGATCGATCATCCGGCCATAGGAAATCCAGTAATACGTGCCCATGCCGGCTGCGACAAGGAGAAGAAGAACGGAAGCCCCAAGAAGGATTAACCCAAACCGGGATCCCCAGAAACCCCGGCCAATTCGAATACGCAAGGTAGTTCTCCATTCCGCCGCGAAAAACCCTTTGTAGCCCTCAGGAGCCTAATTCCCCTCTAAATGCCCTCTAAATGCTTAGATGCGCCTTCGGGCCGTGCTGGAATAAGTCTACACGCCAGAGCGATCGATTTCGAATGCGCCCAACGAGTGGGGGAAATTATCGCCGGCAGGGGGCGCGACTCACGGACAATTGGCTGGGGCGTGGCGCGAGCGAGAACCCCACTCCTCCTCGTTCGCTAAAACAGTGCGAGATTGGTTGCATCCGGGTGGAAGTTCAGCGTCCATTGATATACTTTCAGGTCCAGGGTTACGGAATAATCGACGTTGATGTGGACGTTTCCGCCGGTCCCTTCCACCTTTATGTCTTCGGCTTGAACCGGCAAATCCTCTTTCTGCGCCTCCTCCAATACCGCCTGCTTGACCTGTTCATGGGTTTTGCGATTGACGCTGGCAAACCGCGCGATGTTCTGGAGGCTGTCTTGAAATTCGTATTCATTAATCAGAACCGGTATCAGCATCACTGCTCCATAAATAAATGCCACCAGAATCGTCGTCCAGATGATTGCTTTGAGGTGTCCGGCACCTCTCTCACGACTACGTTTCGTCGCGGCGCCCCCGCCGGGAACCTCGCGAGAAAAGATACGCCTGCCCTCTGAATGAGACGCACCCATTGCAGGCAAACTCGGGCGTGGGGTAAGTTCCATATCTTAAAATGCTAGCATCGGACCGGAGGGGTGTCGAGAGTGAGTCCGCGCCCGGTTTCGGCACAGTCACTTTCTGCAAATGATTGATGATAAATGATTTGCTTGTAATTTCGAAGCCCGGAAAGCCCCTAATAAGCCTTCCCAAAAATGGCCAACTCTTTTGACGGTTTCCCGCACTGAATGCAGGCTCCCGTTCCACCGTGCTGTTCCATTGGGATGCAGCGCAAAGTGGCCTTCGTCGATTCCTTAATTTGCTCTTCGCACTTGGCGTCGCCGCACCAGTAGGAACGTGCAAATCCCTGTTCCACTGCCACGCGGAATTCTTCGAGGTTCTTTGGCTCAAACGTGTGCAGGTTCCGGAAGGCCAGGGCGCGCTCGAAGAGCGCCTTCTGAATCGCATCGAGTTGCTGCTCGACCGATTCCGCAATCCCGTCCTGCGATACGAAGCTCTTCCCTTCCTTGCCCGGCCGGTCGCGGCGCGCCAGCACCACGCTTCCCTTGGCCACGTCCTTCGGGCCGATTTCCATGCGCAGCGGGACGCCGCGCATTTCCCAGTCATTGAACTTGAAGCCGGGGCTTTGCCCTTCGCGCTCATCCACTTTCACGCGGATGTTCGCCTTGACCAGTTGCTCGCGGATTTTTTTTGCGGTCTCGAACACCAGCGCCTTCTCTTCGTCCGTCTTGAAGATCGGCACAATCACCACCTGATACGGCGCGAGCCTCGGCGGGAGAATCAGGCCTTGATCGTCGCCGTGCACCATGATGATGGCGCCGATGAACCGCGTCGAAAGGCCCCACGAGGTCGTCCAACAGTGCTGTAGCGCGCCGGCCTGGTCGAGGTAACGAATCTCGAAGGCCTTCGCGAAATTCTGGCCCAGGTTGTGGGAAGTGCCCGCCTGCAAAGCCTTGCCGTCGCCCATCATCGCTTCGATCGAATAGGTGGCATCGGCTCCCGCGAAACGCTCGGACTGCGATTTTCTACCGGGAATGACGGGAATCGCCGCTTCGTTCACCGCGAAATCAGTGTAAATATCGAGCATCTGGCGCGTTTCGGCTTGCGCTTCCTCGTAGGTCGAGTGCGCCGTATGTCCTTCCTGCCAGAAAAACTCGAGCGTGCGCAAAAATAATTTCGTGCGCAGCTCCCAGCGCACCACGCTGTTCCACTGATTGATCAGCACCGGTAAATCGCGGTACGACTGAATCCACTTCGAGTAGGCCCAACCGATGATCGTCTCCGACGTCGGGCGAATCACCAGCGGCTCTTCCAGCTTTTCTCCGCCGCCGTGCGTGACGACTGCCAGCTCCGGCGAAAACCCTGCGACGTGCGATTGCTCCTTGCTGATGAAACTCTGCGGAATGAGCAGCGGAAATGCGGCATTCACATGCCCGGTGGCTTTGAAGCGCCGGTCGAGCTGCGCCGTGATGTTTTCCCAAAGCGCCCAGCCGTACGGCCGCACAATCATGCAGCCGCGCACCGGCGCGTAATCCGCAAGCTCCGCCCGCAACACCAGCTGGTTGTACCATTCCGAGAAATCTTCAGAGCGAGTAGGAAGCTTCAAATCCGCCATACGCACCGGTCCTTAACGAAATAATGATTACCTTCGTATTTTCGCGCGAACACCCCCGCCTCTAAAGAGGCGGGCTACAGCGTATTGCAAATTGGCGATAATCGAGAAAAAGAAGCGTAGCCGAGGGTGCCAGAGGTGTCAACCAACTCCAGGAAAAGGCAAGTGGCCATTTGCTCGTTGCTGGAAGTCCCGAAGGGACGGCAGATCGTAGCCCACCACGGAAGTGGTGGGAATCAGTTCAGGCCCCGAAAAATTAGCCCCGGCAGGGGCGACACATCCGGTTCACCCACACGAAATGACCTCCACCCGCGAAAATGCGACCAAGCGATCTTCAACTCCCTGCGCGTTTTGTCGCTGGTCCGACATCGCCTTCAAGCGGAGTTGTTTTGCGCGGTTTGATCGCGCGCACTCGAACGAATCTGTCCAGTCTTGGGTTGTAAGTCGTCACAACCCCTTTGCCGATGTGGTAGACCCAGCCATGAAGTTTCAGGATTCCCTGCTCCAAATGCGCCGCGACGACTGGGTGCGTATGCAGATTTTTGAGCTGTTCGACCACATTCCGCTCCGTGAGCGCAAGCAAAAATTCAGGGTCGGTCATGCTGCCTTCGGATTTCGCGAGGGCTTCGCGAGCGGGCAAGGCATGGCCGAGCCAGGCGGTCACGTTCGCAAGAGGTTTCAGCGCCTCTGGATTCAATACACCTTTCATCACGCCGCAATCCGTGTGCCCGCACACGATGACGTCGGGCACGCCCAAGACCCCCACAGCGTATTCGATCGTCGCGGAAACCCCGCCTATCGATTCAGGATAGCGAGGCACGATGTTACCGATCACTCGGCAGAGGAACAGCTCGCCCGGCTTGGTTTGTGTAAGCAGGCAGGGATCAATACGTGAATCGGCGCAAGTGATGAACAGGGCCGTCGGCCTCTGCTGAAGGGCCAGTCTGTGGAACAATTCGCGGTGCTTGGGAAACACTTTCTTTTGAAAGCGCTTGAGGCCTCGAAGGATGTTGTCGACAGGCATGAGAGGACATTCTGCAATAGGTTGAAGGCGCGGTTCCAGTCAAAATGCGGAGAGCCTGCGTCTGCCATTTATGTTAAGGTATCGCGCTCTCGATTCGAACGCAGAAACATTCGGAAAATGAGGTAGGATCAGCTCTTCAAATTTTCCGGTCTTAAATTTTAAGGTAATTGCGCCGATCTTGCGTGCACGAATCACGAAATCGTGAGATAATAGCTTGCGAAGTTGTATTTTCTGGACGGTCTGATGGGGGTTCAGGGGCTTTGACAAAGCCTTTGTAGCACACGTTTTTCGTTTTATTCCGTCGAAAGAGGTAGGCCTAGGCTGTGAAGGTGCGGATCGGTGATCCCAGGCTCGCCCCGCGTCCTGCCATGCCGTATCGTGCTGAAAAGAAGGGCGTTAGATAGGGGGTAGTTCCGTCAACGTCCGCCACGTGACTTAGCACCGCCAATTGACTCTAATACTCAGGGAATCGAATTGAGTCGTGTGTGCATCAAACTGCAACGCTCGCAGGGTTGACCAGGAAGGTCGAACGGCCGTATGGAGCTGATTCGCTAGGGGGATAACAGCTTGTCACTGAATAATCAAGAAGCGGGTGAAGAGGTCCGAAGCATCATTGGCATCGGCAAGGAGCGCAGGTACCTGCTTCCCGACGAGGAAGAGAGGGTGTTGCCTGCCGCCGAGGCCGCGCCGGAGCCGGAGGAGGGCGAACACCACCTCTCCCCCTTTGAGCAGACCGGCATCGCCTCTGAGGACGACATCACGGCCGTAGGCTCCCCACAAGCCGCCACGGAAGCCGTTGAGGTGGAGCACGGTGTGGTCGTCGAAGAGGGCGAACTGGACCTCACGCCAGGGCTGCTGGACAAGAATAACGACCCGGTCCGGCTCTATCTGAGGGAGATGGGCACTGTTCCGCTGCTGAAGCGGCAGGACGAGGTGGCCATCGCCAAGCGCATGGAGCGCGGGCACCTGATGGTGTTGAAAACGATTTCCCGTTCTCCCATCGTTTTGAAGGAATTGATCGCCGCCGGCAAGGACCTTCGTCTCGGCACGTTGTCGATCAAGAAGATTATTCAGTTTGAGCAGGAAGAGCTGACCGAAGAGGAAACCGAGAGCAAGACGCGCGATATTCTTCGGATCGTTGCAAAGATCGAACAGCTGTATGCCCTGGCGCACAAGCAGGCCGCGCAGCTTGCAAATACGCCGAAATCGAACAAGCGGCTCTACTTGCGCTATCGCAATCGCCTGGCCCGGACGCGCGTGCTGATGTCGCAGCACGCCCGGTCGATTGACTTCCACTCGCTCGAACGAAAGCGGCTGATCGACAAGATTCACCACACCGTCGAGCGGTTGCAATCGCTGGAGCGCGAAATCGTCAAGCTGGAACGCCGGGCGGACGCCTCCAAGGGCGATCATGCGGCGGAGGTGCGCAAGGAACTGCGTGCGCGCCGCAATGAGTTGCGCGAAATTGAGGCCGCCAGCGAAACGGGATTGGTGGACCTCAAGCGCATGCTTCAGGTGGTGCTCCGTGGAGAAGCGGAAGCGAGCCAGGCCAAGAAAGAAATGGTTGAGGCCAACCTGCGCCTGGTTGTTTCCATCGCCAAAAAATATACCAACCGCGGATTGCAATTCCTGGACCTGATTCAGGAGGGCAATATCGGCTTGATGAAAGGCGCGGACAAATTTGAATGGCGCCGCGGCTATAAATTTTCCACTTACGCAACCTGGTGGATCCGCCAGGCCGTCACCCGCGCCATCGCCGACCAGGCCCGCACCATCCGCGTGCCCGTGCACATGATTGAAACGATCAACAAGCAGGTCCGCACCAGCCGGCAACTCGTGCAGGAACTGGGACGCGAGCCCCGCGCCGAAGAGATCGCCCATCGCCTGGGCGTTCCCGTCGAGAAGGTGCGCAAGACCAAAGAAATCGCGCAGCAACCCATTTCGCTCGAGACTCCCATCGGCGAAGAGGAAGATTCACACCTCGGCGAATTCATCGAGGACAAGTCTTCCGTCTCTCCGTCCGACGCGGCCATCAGCATCAGCCTGCAGGAGCAAACGGAATCCCTGCTGAAGACACTGACGCCGCGCGAAGAGCGAGTGATTAAAATGCGTTTTGGTCTGGAAGATGGTTCCGAGCACACGCTGGAAGAAGTGGGACAGTCTTTCGCTGTAACGCGCGAGCGCATTCGCCAGATCGAGGCGAAGGCGCTGCGCAAGCTGCGACACCCGTCCAGGTCGCGAAATCTCCGCTCATTCCTAGAAGATAGCCTCTGAGGAATGTCCTGAGCCGGGACGCCGCTGGCGTTCCGGCCGCCTCTTGCTAGCTCTTGTTACTTCCTGGCAAGGGGCTTCAGCGCCGTCCATGGCACATTTCGCGTGATGTGCCCTTGCCCGTCCGTGGTTTTGAGGTTTGCCGTCTGCATCAGCGAATTGATGTCGGCAACCTCATACACGCCCTCTTGCTGCGCCATGGCCACGCGGTCGCCTCTTTTCGGAGCGATCACATTGGGTTCGGAACTCATCTGGTCCTCCTGGTTACTGGCAGATAACTGGCCCTACTGCTGGAAGGGATCCTATACCAGCCATTCTTACGCCACCTCGCCCGGAATAGCCAGAAGTTTCATTTTGCACTCGCCTTTTGGCCTGCTTTGATAAAAGACATGGCTGAATCAAGGAGCCGAATCGAGAAGCAAACAGCTGCCCGCCCTAAAAACGGGCGGCCTCTACAAAAACCGCCGCCGACGAGACCGGGCGGTTTTGTAGCGCCCGTTCCGTCCCGCGCCTTCCGGGACGGAACGGGCACTTCATGTCCTTGTCAGGAACTCAAATCGGCAGCAAACTTCTTGCTGGGGAAAGGCCCATGTCGGAAAAACATTTGATCGAAGCCATCGCGCGCAGATACTGGGAAATGCCCCGAAAAAAGCGAGTGGCTACCATACGGAAATTCGTCGCCAGATCCGCCGCGGATAAACGCTTCTTCCGACGGTACTTTCCTGAACTATTCATCGAGGCTTTCCCTTCTATCAAGGCGAGTGCGCGTTCGAGGTCAGCCAGACAGGGTACGCGACGCGCAAAACCTCGATAGTCTCCGGGCCACTTACCCGCATATTTTATTATTCCCATAATTATCCTGAAATTGGAATTCCCCGCCGGATTCCGATAGAATCGCTCTGGACAGTCTCTTGGCAGAATCTTCCTCCAAACCGCGGATTGTAGTCGGCTCCGACCACGCGGGATTTCGCGCGAAGGAAACGATTAAGAAATATCTGGAGGGCGCGGGATACCGGGTCGAAGACGTTGGCACGGACTCGGAAGAATCAGTGGACTATCCCGATTTCGCGCGAGCCGTTGGGGAGCGCGTTGCCGCGGGAAGCGATTCTCTTGGCGTGGTCGTCTGCGGAACGGGGATCGGCGTTTCCATCGCGGCCAATAAAGTGGAAGGGATTCGCGCGGCACTGGCGCACGATTCGCTCACGGCGCGGCGGGCGCGCGAGCATAATGATGCAAACGTGATCGCTCTCGGCGGCAAAGTCGTGGGTGAGGACGAAGCCATCGCCATCGTGCAGGAATTTCTCGGCGCGCAATTTGCCGGCGGGCGCCATCAGCGGCGCGTCGACAAAATCAGCGAAATGGATCGGGTACGCGAACACCAATCGTGACGCGTGCACAATCTACTTGTTCTGATTCTATCCTCGGTGGCTCCGAGGTTTTCGCTTGGCGCAATTGCTGTAGCTCGCCTCTTCAGAGGCGAGTGGTTTTCGCCAATCGCGCAGAAAAGCCCCGCGTCTGAAGACGCGGGCTACAGCACGGAACGCCCCAGCCGGGGCGTGGAGGCCGCCAAAATACATGGACACAAAAATTTCGCAACACATGAACCGCCCTCTGCAGGAAGTCGATCCTGATATCGCCGAAGTGTTGCGCGAGGAAGGACGTCGCCAGGGCACGGGCCTCGAGCTGATTCCCTCGGAAAATTTCGTTTCGGAAGCGGTGCTCGAAGCGATGGGCTCGGTGCTCACCAACAAATACGCGGAGGGCTATCCCGGCAAGCGCTACTACGGCGGCTGCGAATTCGCCGACCGCGCCGAACAGTTGGCGATCGACCGCGCGAAGGCCCTATTTGGCGCGGAGCACGTCAACGTGCAATCTCATTCCGGCACGCAGGCGAACGTTTCGGTGTACATGGCCGCGCTGCAGCTGGGCGACACGGTGCTTGGCATGAATCTCGCGCACGGCGGCCACCTGACGCACGGGCACCCGCTCAACTTTTCCGGGAAGATGTACAAATTTATTCCCTACGGCGTGAGCAAGGAAACCGAGACGATCGATTACGACGAGCTCGACCGCCTGGCGCAAGAGCACAAGCCGAAAATGATCGTCGCGGGCGCGAGTGCCTATTCGCGCATCATCGATTTTCCGCGCATGGCAAAAATTGCGCGAGACGCAGGCGCGCTGTTTTTCGTGGACATGGCGCACATCGCGGGCCTCGTCGCCGGGGGAATGCATCCGAGCCCGGTGCCGCACGCCGATTTCGTTTCGACGACGACGCACAAGACGCTGCGCGGACCGCGCGGCGGCCTGGTGATGTGCAAGTCGCAATTCGCGAAAGAGCTCGACCGCATCACGTTTCCGGGGACGCAGGGCGGCCCGCTCATGCACATCATCGCCGCGAAGGCCGTGTGCCTGAAGGAAGCGGCCGAGCCGGGGTTCCGCGAGTACGCGAAACAAATTGTCACGAACGCGCAAAGGCTCGCCGCCGAAATCACGAAAGCGGGCTTCCGCATCGTCAGCGGCGGCACGGACAACCATCTCTTTCTGATCGATCTGTACTCGCGCGGAATCACAGGCAAGGACGCGCAGCCGGCGCTGGACCGCGCGGGCATCACCGTAAATAAAAATTCGATTCCCTTCGATCCCACTCCGCCGATGACGGGCGGCGGCATCCGCATGGGCACACCCGCCGTGACCACGCGAGGGATGCTCGAACCGGACATGGCGCGCATCGCCGCGTGGATCGCCGAGGCGCTCTTGCATCTGGGCGACGCCGAGCGCGAGCGGCGCATTCGCGCCGAGGTCGCGGAGTTTGCCGTGCAGTTCCCGCTGTACACGCGGCGCTGGGACATCGCTCCATCGCTGGCCGGGAGCCGCGGCTCCGCGCGCTGAGCGCCGGCACCGATGCGTGTTGCGATCGATATCCGGCGCGCCGGTGATTTCGGAATCGGCACCTACATCCGCAACATCATCAACCAATTTGCGCGCGCCGGCGACGGCACGGAATATTTACTGATCGGCCAACAATCGCATCTTCAGGATTTCGATCCCCTGCCCGACAATTTTACCCTGCTCGACTATCCGTCCGACCCGGGCTCGTTCCACACGCACCTGCATCTGCCCTTCCTGCTGCACAAGCGGGGCGTCGATCTTCTGCACATGCCCTGGTTTTATGCGCCGGCCGTCGTGCCGTCGCGCCTGGTGATCACGGTTCACGACTTGACGGATATCCTCACTCCGCCGCCCGGAATTTCGGCCACGTTCCAGGCCGGGCGATTGTTTTTCGCGCGGCGCGCCCTGGCGCGAGCCGACCGCATCATGGCCGTGTCCCATTCATCCAAACGGGATCTCTCGCGCGTCTTTGACGTTCCGGAAGAAAAGATCGAGGTCGTCTACAACGCGCTCGACGAGCGTTTCCTGCGGGAGCCGATGCCCGAGGGCGCCGACCGCATCCTGGAGCGCCATGCCGTGACGGATCCTTTCGTGCTTTATGCGGGCAACATCAAGCCGCAAAAGAATCTGCCGCGCCTGATCGAAGCGTTTGCGGTGGCCAAAGCGGACCTGCGCGATCATCCGAAATATTCCAACCTAAAGCTGCTCTTGATCGGCGATTCCGCGGAAGAACATTCGGACTTGCGGCGGGCCGTTCTGCGCTCGCGCGTGCAAGGGGACGTCCGCTTTCTGGGATTCGTGCCGCATCCGGTGCTGCGCGTTTTTTATTCTCGCGCCAGCGCGTTCCTTTTCCCCTCGCTGTATGAAGGATTCGGCCTGCCTCCGCTCGAGGCCATGGCGCACGGCGCTCCCGTGCTGACCTCGAGCGTGTCATCGTTGCCGGAAGTGTTTTCCCAGGCCGCGTTGCTTGTGAACCCTGAAAATATCTTCGAGATTGCGCGTGGGATCAGACAAATCCTCACGGAAGGCGTCTTGCGCGAAACGCTGGTGCGCCGCGGCTACGAACTCGTCCAGAAGTATTCGTGGGAGCGATCGGCAGAGCAGGTGCGGGAAGTGTACCGGTCAGTGGTGGCCGGCGAGCCGGTCAAATCCGCCGAATAGAAACCACGGCTTTCAACACAGAGAGCACAGAGTTCACAGAGAAAGGAAGAGTAGAGAAAAATCGCTTCTTAGAATGAACATTCCGGGCTGCTGTTCTGGTTTTCTCTCCTAATTTCTCTGTGCTCTCTGTGCCCTCTGTGTTGAAATCCGTGCTCTTCTATCCCGCTTAAGAAGCCGTTGAGATGATTTCGAGCTCCCGCACTGCGCCGTCGCGAATCGAAAATGCGCGGACGGGCTTCGGCGCGTCCGCCCGCAACGAAACGATGAAATACGCATGGTCGGGATAGCCGGCTTGCTCGATGTCCGTTGGAGACGGAACGTTTTCGGTGGAGAGATGCGAATGATACTGACCGAGGTGCGTCAATTCCCTGTCGCGCAGGGTCCGAAACAACTCGAACAATTCCCGCGGCGCGATTTCGTAGGCGGTCGCGCTCGAAAGAGAATTCGTCGCCGGAAAAATCGCGGTGACCACGCCGTCGCGGCCCGCGAGCAAGCCGCAACATTCGATGCGCGGCTCACGCCGCGCATGCGCGAGCATTTCGTTCAGAATTTCGGCGCGCACTTTGACGGATTCGGCCATGCGTCCGAGTGTACCTCAGGCCGCATGAACGCATTGGGATGATCGTAGATTTTGGAGGAACGCGCCTGGAAATCAGACGGTCACATTCACGCTGCCCGTGCTCGACGGTATAGCCGTGCTGGAAGTTCCGTTCGATCCCGCCGTGAGCAATCCGCCGATTTGTTGAAGATCATTCTGCAGCGTCGCAAACGCCGATTGCGCTGCTGAAAGATTTCCGGCCCGCAAATCCTGCGCCAGCGCACTGAAAGCCTGCGCGATGGGATTGCTCTGCTGGGAAGAAGAGGAAGACTGCAAGTTTTCCGCAGGATGATGGTAATGGTGATGCCCTCCCACTTGCTGACTGGAGTTCTGCTGCAAGTCCAATTGAAGGTTTGTGAAGTCCTGCTGCGCCGCCTGCAACTTCCCTGACTGGAGGTCCTGCCCCAATTGCTGAAACTCAGTCTTGATTTGCTCAAAATTGGACGGAGTGTTCTGAGAACTTTGCGTGCTTTGAGCCGCACCCCCGGCGAACAAATTGCTGCTCAAAATTCCAATGAGAGCCATGATTGCACCTCTTCTCAATACGTGAAAACTGAGTCCGGCACTCTCCTCGTCCAAGCTGGCTCAAGTCCATGATCGACAAGACTCCGAAGCGCTCTAGCCAGCTATCCAAACGGCGAATGGACGTTCTTCCTCAGGCAATTGGCGCGCCAATTCCGCAGGCACGGACAGAAAAACTAATCCGTCGGATCCAAACGCTTTGCGGCGCGTGAGAATTTTGTTCAAACTTCCGCGCTGGATCCTCTGGGCAAGATCAGCTCGTGACATTAAACTTCCGCGGCAAATTTTGCCCCTGCCCCGTTTCGGCTCACACTCTTTCCATTCATTTTCAAATATCCGGAACGGAGTATTGGGTTGAGACCCGGGAACGCCAATCTCCCGATTGGCGGTTTGCACGACGCCAATCGGGAGATTGGCGTTCCCGGGGCCAAAAAAAGCGTCCCGGCAATGCCGGGACGCCGTTGAAAAACTTCATGAAGATATCGCTACGCTTTTTGCGCGGCGCGCCGCAGAAACGTGGGAACGTCCAGATCATCCGATGCCTTCGTATTTTCCTGGTGAATGACTTCGTTGACGGCGGGACGCGGCGCGTCCTGCGGCATCTCCTGCGGCTGCGCGGCCATTTCTTCCTCGCGTCCTGCCTTCCACGTCTTCGGCAAATAGGACGGCTTCTGGTGCGGCTGCCGGCGGGCCGCCTCGCGGAATCCCGCGGCAATGACGGTGATCTTCACCTGCTCCTTCATGTTCTCGTCCAGGACGGCGCCGAAAATAATGTTGGCGTTTTCGTGCGCGGCCTTTTCGATGACGGAAGAAGCTTCGTGAACTTCGCTGAGCGTGAGGCTGGACGATCCGCAGATGTTGATCAGGATGCCCTGCGCCCCCTGAATCGAATTGTCCTCGAGCAGCGGGCTGTTGATCGCGCGCGTGGCGGCATCGACCGCGCGGTTCGCCCCGGAAGCCACGGCCGTGCCCATCACGGCGTATCCCTGTCCTTGCATGATGGTGCGAACGTCGGCGAAGTCGCGGTTGACGATGCCGGGAATGGTGATGATGTCGCTGATGCCCTGCACGGCCTGGCGCAGGACGTCATCGGCGATGCGAAACGCCTCGAAAAAACTCGTTCCCGCTTCCACGGTTTCCAGCAGCCGCTCGTTGGGAATCACGATGACCGTATCGACGCTGCCGACCAGCTCGGACAAAGCCTGTTCGGCCTGCTGCTGGCGGCGCTTGCCTTCAAACAAAAACGGCTTGGTGACGACCGCGACGGTCAAAGCGCCGAGTTCGCTGGCCAGCGAAGCGACCACCGGCGCCGCGCCGCTGCCCGTGCCGCCGCCCAGTCCCGTGGTGAGAAAAATCATGTCCGAGCCTTCGAGCGCTTCGATGATTTTGTCGGTGTCCTCGAGCGCCGCCTTGCGCCCGACTTCAGGATTGGCGCCCGCGCCGAGACCCTTGGTGAGCTTGGCGCCGAGCTGCAATTTGACGGGTGCCTGCGAAAGCTTGAGCGCCTGCAAGTCGGTGTTGGCCGCGATAAACTCGACGCCCTCGACCTTGGCGCGGATCATGCGGTTGACGGCGTTGCATCCCCCGCCGCCGACGCCGATCACCTTGATCTTCGCGCCCTGTAGAGTTTCCTCGCTGAATGAAATCCGGATTCCCGTGTCTTTCGCCATTTCGGTCCCTCCACCAAAAAATTGGCCCTGCCCCGCCGGAGTTTTCCGCATCAGGCCCCGGCGAACATGCTTTTGATTTTTCCTACAAACGTGGCCGGCTTCAGGGGCGCCTGGCGCCGGGCTCGCGCGCCGTACAGAAGCAGGCCAACAACCGTTGCGTACTCGGGCCGGGAAAGTTGCAAGGGCATCCCTTCGAGACCTCGGGGAACGGCAATGCGCGCGGGCAAATGGAACATGCCCTCGGCCAGTTCGATGAGTCCCTTGAGATTCGCCCCGCCGCCGGTCAGTACAAGTCCGGCGGGAATCAGAGATGCAAAACCACCGCGCTGCAATTCGTCACGAACGAGCGACAGCAATTCCTGCGCTCGCGGTTCCACAATTTCATTCAGCATCCGCGTGAACACCGTGCGCGGCGGACGGTCGCCGACGCTGGCGATTTCGATCGCGTGGTCCTCCACAATCAAATCCTTGAACGCGCAGCCGTGCTCGCGCTTGATTTTCTCCGCCCCGGGAATCGGCGTGCGCAGCCCGACCGCGAGGTCGTTCGTGAAATGATCTCCGCCCACCGGAATGGCCGCCGCGTGGCGCAGCATGCCGTTTCCGAAAACGACCAGCTCCGTCGTGCCGCCGCCGATATCGAGAAGGCAGCAGCCCAGTTCGCGCTCATCCTGCGTGAGGCAGGATTCCGCCGAAGCCAGCGGCTCCAGAACCGTGTCGGCGACTTCCACGCCCGCCTGGTTGATCGCGATCACCAGGTTCTGCATGGCCGAAGCCGAGGAAGTCACGAGGTGTACGTTCACTTCCAGGCGCCCGCCGATCATGCCGAGCGGATCGCGAATATTATCGTGCGCGTCGAGCAAAAATTCCTGCGGCAGGACATGCAGCACCACGCGATCCTCGGGGAGCGTGATATTGCGCGCCGCGTCCACGGCATGGTGAACGTCGTCGCGGTTGATGTCCCGCGCCCGGTGCCCCAGCGTGATGCCTCCGCGGCTGTTCACCCCGCGAACGTGGCTGCCGGCAACTCCGGCGATGACGCGCTCGACAGGCACTCCCGCAACGCCCTCGGCCTCTTCAATCGCGCGCCGCACCGAAGTCGCCGCCGCGCCGATGTTGGCGATCAGTCCCTTGCGCAGGCCTTTGGATTCCGCCGCGCCCATGGCCACAAACTTCACATCCATGTCGTTCCACTCGCTGATGATGGCGCACGTCTTGGTGCTGCCCACATCCAGCGCGACCAGATACTTTTCTTTTTTCGTCAACCCGCCGCTCCTTCTACTCCATCCCGGAGGGCTCGTCGCCGCGGCGACAGCCCGCACCCTTCGCCCGCCCGGGCAGTTTACGCGCCCGGGCAAAAAATCTTAAATCCAGTTAGCGCCTCTTCCGCGCGGCTTTTACGTGCTGGGGCACGCGATGCGGCACGTGCTGGGCCACGCTCACGGGCGCGCTCTGCGGCACACTGGCCGCGATGGTTTTCGATTCCGGATTCACCACCACCTGCCGCGCGAACCGCAAATCCACCGAATCGACGCTCCCGGCGCTGGCTCGCCACTGGTCGATATTTTCCGCGAGCAAATGATACCGGTTGCCAAAATCGGAATCGCCAAAATGCACAAGAATCGGCGAAGCGCGGCCGGAGGCCGCTCCCATTCCGGTGAGCGTCGCTCGCAAATCGGAAGCCTCGGTAATATCCGCCTCGCTGACATGATCGTCCGCGCCGGGCTGAACCCGTTCAATCTCCTTCATGAACTGCGCGTACAGATTCATGTGCTGCTCGCGTGTCGCTCGGGGCGTGGCTTCCCCAATGCCGCTCACGACCGGAAACCGGAATTCTCCTTCGACGGGGCGATCGAGAATCACTCCGTGCGCATCCACCAGGGAGAGGTCGCTTCCCGTGCGGAGAAACGCCACGGGCGTGCGCTCGGTGATCTCCACGCGAATCCGGTTGGGCAGCACGCGCTGGACGTGGGCCTCCTCGACCCATGCGAGCGACTCGAGCGCCTCGCGACGCTCCGTGAGCGGAACCCGCACGACGCTGCGTCCCAGGTCCGCCGAAAATTTTTCCGCGATCGCGTCCGGCGCCACGAACCGGTTGCCACGGATCTCAATCTGTTCCGCGCTCAGTAGCACAACGCCCGGAGAATACAACAGGTAGTCCGCGGCTTCGTACAGCGCGAACCCCGCGGAAAGCGCGGCGATCCCTCCCACCAAAATGCGGCGGTACAGAGGCCATGCCTTGCGGCTGAATTTGCGCTTGCGTATCTCCACCGGCTTCTGCCGGCGCAGATACTTCGGCTCGTCCTCAGCCAGCGCATCCGTGGGAAGATAATCCGGTTCCGCGCTCATCGTTGTTTCACTGGGCCTTCCACACAATCACTTCTTCTTCGAGTTCCACGCCGTAGCGGTCGCGCACGCGCCGGCGAACGTCGGCAATCAGCGCGAGCATATCGGCTGCGGAGGCATGTCCGGCGTTGATGAAAAAATTGGCGTGGCGGTCGCTGACGCGGGCATCGCCGACCGAGTGGCCCTTCAAGCCCAGCTCGTCGATCATGCGTCCGGCGGACCCGCCCGGCGGATTTTTAAAAATACAGCCTGCGCTTTTTTGATTGAGCGGCTGACTGGCACGCCGCTTCTCATTGCAGATGCGAATTCCTTGAAGTATCTCGCTGTACGGTTTGGACGGAAGTTCCAGTCGCACCGAGAGCATAATATCATCGGGAGCAAAAGATGTATGCCGGTATTCAAAATTTATTTCAGCCCCTCGAAGAGTCTCGATCTGGCCTGTGCCCGCCCGGTACACCTGCACCTCGCGGACAAAAGTTCCAATTTGGGTGCCATAGGCGCCGGCGTTCATCCGAAGCGCCCCTCCAATGGATCCCGGCACGCCGATCAATCCCTCCATGCCGCCCAGATCGTGCTTGGCGCAGGTAGTGACTGTGCGGCCGAGGTCGGCGGCGCAGTCGACGAGGACGCTTTTGCCTTCAAACCGCACGTCCGGGTCCTGCCGCGCAAGTTGCAGGATCACCCACGGAAGTTCGCCATCGGGCAAAAGAACGTTGCTGCCGCCGCCCAGGAAGCGGTGCGGCACTCCCGCCTGCTTCAGCAGGCGAATCAGCTCCGGCAGGGATTCGTGCTTGCGGATCAGCAAAACGTCGGACGTGCCGCCAATCTCGAGAGAAGTTTTCGGCGCGAGCGACACACCGGGCTTGTATTCAACGCCCAGGGCGCCAATCGCGGCAATCAAATTCGGATCGCTAATCTGCATTTCTCACCGGAGCTTTTTGTAGTAGCACAGGCTTCAGCCTGTGGGGGTTAGTCCTTGCAAGGACAAAAATCCACAGGCTGAAGCCTGTGCCACTGGGATCGCTAATGTCCATGATGCAACGACACCCTCGCCCCCAACAGAATCGCAAGCTCCCCCGGCGCGCGACTCACGTTGCCCGCGCCGATGGTCAGGATCGCGTCTCCGGGCCTCGCGGCGCGGAGCAATTCCTCGATTCCCTCTTGCATGGAGCTGTGAAAGACGATGTTCTTGTGTCCGGCGGCGCGAATCGCTTCCGCGAGAGCCTGGCCGGTCACGCCGGGAATGGGCTGCTCGCCCGCGGCGTAGATGTCCATCAGCACCACCATGTCGGCCTGGTTGAAGGCGCGGCAAAATTCATCCCACAGGTGCTTCGTGCGCGTGTACCGGTGCGGCTGGAAAAGAACCAGGAGGCGCTCGAAATGGCAGCCGCGCGCGGCTTCCAGCGTGGCGCGAATTTCCGAAGGATGGTGGCCGTAATCGTCGATCAAGGTGATGTTGTTGATGATGCCTTTGACGTCAAACCGGCGCCCCACGCCGGCAAATTCCTCGAGTCCCACGCGGATCAATTCGGCAGGCACATTCAAATAAAGCGCGACCGCCGCGGCGGCAGCGGCATTGCGGACATTGTGGATTCCCGGAGGGCCGTTCAAGTGAAATTTTCCGAGATCGTCGCCGCGATAGGCCAACCGAAATTCACTTTCGAGCCCCAACAGCTCGATGCCGCTGATGACCAGGTCGGCCTGGCTGGAGGTGCCATAGGTGATGACCGGGCGCTTCACATTCGGAATGATGGCCTGCACATTCGGTTCATCGAGGCAGAGAACGGCGGCGCCATAGAAAGGCACGCGATTGACGAATTGCGTGAAAATTTCCTGAATTTCCTCGAGAGTTTTGTACGTGTCCAGGTGCTCGCGGTCGATGGTCGTCACCACGGCGACGACCGGCGCGAGCAGCAGGAACGTGCGGTCGCTCTCGTCGGCTTCGACGACCATGTATTCGCCGCGCCCCAGGCGGGCAGTCGAGCCAATGTGGTTCACGCGCCCGCCCACGACAAACGTGGGATCGAGCCCGGCCGCGGCCAGCACGCTCGCAGTCATCGAAGTTGTGGTGGTCTTGCCGTGCGCCCCGGCGATGGCAATTCCATATTTCAGGCGCATTAATTCCGCGAGCATTTCCGCGCGCGGGATGACGGGAATTTTCAGGCGGTGCGCTTCGAGGATTTCCGGGTTGTCGCCGCGAATCGCCGAGGAAACCACCACGACGTGCGCGCCTTGCACCTGCTCGGGCCGGTGGCCCTCGTAAATTTCGGCGCCCATGTTCATCAGGCGTTCGGTGATGGGTGAGGATTTCGCATCCGAGCCGGAAACCGAATAGCCGAGCGTGAGCAGCACCTCGGCGATTCCGCTCATTCCGATCCCGCCGATGCCGACGAGGTGAATGCGCTTGAAATTGTGGAACGTCACCATCATGACAGCGCAACCCCTTCGATCAGGTTCACGATTTCCTGCACGGCATGCGGCTTCGCGAGGCGCCGCGCATTGGCCGCCATCGATTGCAGCTCGGTCGGGCGGTCCAACAAACCAAAAATTTCCTGCGTAAGACGTTCCGCGGTGAGCTGGGGCTCCGGGATGAGCCGCGCCGCGCCCGCGCGTTCCATTTCCTGGGCGTTGCGCAACTGGTGGCTGTCCGTGGATGCGCCGAAGGGGATGAAGATGGCGGCGCGTCCGGCGGCGGCGACTTCGGCGGCCGTGATCGCGCCTGCGCGGCAGACAATCAAATCGGCCTGGGCAAATCTCTCTGCCATGTTCCCGATGAAGGGCAGAACCTCCGCGTTGATTTCACGCCGTGCATAGGCCACGCGTACAGCATTATAGTCGCGTTCCCCGGTTTGGTGAACGATGGAGATGCGATTTTGTTGCGCGGCCAGCAAATCGGCGGCGTCCACCAGAGTACGATTGATAATGAGCGCGCCCTGACTGCCTCCGGTGATCAGCAGATGAAATGGTTCCGAGGGCGCACTCGGAGAGATGGCGAGAAATTCCGCGCGCACGGGAATTCCCGTCAGTGTGGCTTTGCTTCCCCAGAGCTTCGTGGGCGTTTCGTAGGCCGTGGCGATGCGCGTCACCATGCGAGCGAGCACTCGATTGGTGAATCCGGGCTCCGCGTTCGGCTCGAAGACGACGGTGGGCAATCCGCGCAGCACGGCGGCGAGCATCATGGGGCCGGCGGCATATCCTCCCACTCCCAACGCCGCTGCAAATCGATGCCTGCGAAGAATCGAAAACGAATCCCACATGGCAGGGGCAAGCTTGGCAGCGTTGCGCGCGAGTTTCATCCCGCCAATGCCCTTGAGTCCCGCCGAGCGAATCGTCTCGAGCGGAAACCCGGCCTCGGGCACCAGGCGCGCTTCAATCCCGCGTTGCGTTCCGACGAACACGACTTCCCTTTCTCCTTCTCGCGACATCCATTCCCGGGCGACGGCGAGTGCCGGAAAGACGTGGCCTCCCGTGCCGCCGCCTGCAATTAACAATTTCAATCTTCGTTGCTCCGAATCATCACGATCGCAGGCCTTTCGTAGCGCCGGCGTCCCGCCGGCGATTTTTCCATCCTCGCCACATCGCAAAACCGCCGGCGAGACGCCGGCGCCACAACAAGCGCTAATCCGTCTGCCGGCTGATATTCAGTAAAACGCCAGTGGCCAGCAGCATCACCAGCAAGCTCGATCCGCCGTAGCTGATGAACGGCAGCGGAATCCCTTTTGTCGGCATCATCCCCAGCACGACGCCGAGATTAACCATGGTCTGGCTCAGAATCATCACCGT
>JBGQJJ010000001.1:0-28418 GCA_041498955.1 Terriglobia bacterium | reverse complement strand
GTAAGAATCAGCGCGGTGTTCGTCGCGGTCGTATGCCTTTGTGCCCAGACAAGAAGCGGATAGGCCAGCGCGGTCGTGAAAAGCGCCGTAACAATCACGCCGAACTCCATCTGAAATGTGAAGCGAACAAAGAAATGTTCCCAGCGCGTCGCATTTAAGATGGGCACGGCGATCGTGGAACCCACTCCCGCAAGGATCACCTGCAGGCAACTCAACGCTCCCAGCGAATATTTTCCGGTGTAGCGCGCAATGAAGATGATTTGCAGCGCGTAGAGCACCGCGCAGCCCATCACCAGCAAATCGCCGCGATTGAGATCGGCAAGGCCTTCCCTTGGCACCGTGAGGAAATAAAGTCCCGTGAAGGAGGCCGCCGCACCTCCCCAGGCCCAGGCGCCAATTTTCTTTCGCCAAAACGCGGCCAGGAAAACGGGGACGAGCACGACGCTCAATCCCGTGATGAAGGCGGCTTTCGACGGAGTCGTGCGGGCAATCCCCGCGGTTTGAAACGCGTAGCCGCCGAACATGAAAAGCCCCACCTGAATGCCCGCCCACAATTCGTCGCGCGTGAGTTTCCGGAGATCTTCCCGGTAAATCCAGATCATCGGCAGGGCGCCCAACACGAAGCGCGCCGCCAAGTAGCCGAAGACGGAAATATCGGCGAGGGCGTTCTTCACCACGACGAACGTCACACCCCATAAAAAGGAGCAGAGCAGCAGCGCGCAATGAGCTTTGAATCGGAGGCTCACCGGATCCGCGAGGTCCGATCGGGGAGTGGAATTCGCACCTGAGAACCAATTTTTGCGGGCGCAGGTCTCATGGACGGTTCGAGTCTATTGATCCGGGGCTACAAAGGCAACCTGCGCGTCCTCAATGGAATCGCATGAAGGACGATTCCGGCGCTTGCCGGAAGCCTTATCTGGTAAACTGACGGAGATCCGGGTCGCTTTCAAACAGCATGATCGGCTCACTTTGTACTTCCATTCGGGCTAAGGCCATCCTGGCAGCCCTGTTTCTCCTCGCGGTACCCTTCTGCCCCATCGTGCGTGCTGCGGATAAAGATAAGGACAAGAAGCCGGAAAAAGAAAAGAAGGAAAAGATCGAGCCCTGGGTCGAGATTCGTACGTCCCATTTTATCGTGGCCAGCGACGGCGGAGAAAAAACGGCCCGGCGGTTTGCGGATCAGTTTGAATCGCTTCTCCGCGTGTTCCAGTCCACCATGCCGAATTCGCGGGTCGGCACCGGCGTCCCCGTGCGCATCCTCGCCGCGAGGAATGGCGAATCATTCGCCCACGTGGCTCCCGAATTTCCATACGACAAACGCCACGACCAGCCTCCAGGGCTGATCTTTACCGGCGCGGAGAAAACTTATATCGGGATTCGCGTCAATGCCTCCGGCCGTTTTCGCTTTACGGATATTTTTCAGAATTACGCTAAGGAAATTCTGAAACTCAGCTACCGCAACTTGCCTCCCTGGCTCGAGGAAGGTTACTCGACGGTCTACGGCAACTTGACCTTCAGCGATCGCGGCGTTCGTCTGGAACGGCCCGATCCCGACGATTTGAGCGTCCTGTCCGAGAGTCCGCTGCTGCCGCTCGATCTGGTCCTGCACGTGGATCGCGCCTCGCCCTACTACAGCCCGGGAAACAAGCAGTCGGTGTACTTTGCGGAATCGCGCGTCCTGGTCCACTTTTTGATCAGCGACCCGCAATTTGCAGGGACGAAGTCCATGGAGCGGTACGTCACCGCCGTGCAGGCCGGAGCGGACTCCTTGCAAGCGGCGCGCGAGGCCTTCGGCGATTTGAACCAGTTGCAAGCGAAACTCGACGCCTTCGTCAAAAATGTGAGTGGACCCCCAACCGATTTTCCTGACACAGGCGGGAGCGATTCCGGCGGCTCTCCCCGGACGCTTTCCGCGGCGGAAATCGAAGCGCGCACGGCGGATTTCCAGGCCATCCGTGGCAGGAGCGAGGACGCGCAGGACCAGCTGGAAGAAGCGCTGATGACCGAACCTTCGCTCGCCGAGGCGGAGCAGAGCCTCGGTTACATCCTGCTGAAAAAAGATGATCTGGACGAGGCGCAAAAACATTTTGAGCGCGCCGCGCAACTCAATCCGAATGACGCGCTCAACTTTTACGGCGAGGGACTCGTGGCCATGAACAAAGCGGGCAATGTTGGGGTCCCGCCAGGATCTCTGGCTGCATTTGAAAAGGCTGCGGGCCTGAACGCTGACTTCGCACCCGCGTGGTACTACCTGGCGATGATTTACTCGCAACGCGATGAGACGCTTCAGAAGGCGCTGACCGACGCCCAGCGCGCGGCCTCGCTTGCGCCCGGAGAGTCTCGTTACCAGTTGCAGCTGGCGGCGCTGCTGGACCGCGCGGGCCATCCCGACGAAGCGCGCAAGACGGCCGCGCGCGTTCAGGAATCCGCGAGCGATCGGGCCACGGCCGACAAGGCGGGCGAACTGGTCGCGCGATTGTCCAAGCCGCAGCCTCCTGTCGCGCCTGCCTCCGCCGGCAACGCGCCGGCAAAACCGCCTTCCGATTCCGGCCTGCGGATCGAGCGGAAAACGGAACCGGAAGCGAAGCCCTCCGCGACGTCAACCGTATCCGCAACACCCAAAACAGAACCGGCCCCCGCTCCGGCGCCGCCGCTTTTCGCCGAATCCTCCAAAGTATATTCGATGGTGGGCACGATCACGGATGTGAATTGCGTGGGCGCGCCGCAAATCCAGGTCACGCTGAAATCGCAAAATATCACCATGAAACTGCATGCGGCCAATCTGGAAAAAGTCTCGATCAAGTCCGCAGGCTCGGCCGCCGAGGCGAAAGGAACAACCTGCTCGAGCCTGCGCGGGCGCAACGCGCGCATTTCCTACCTCCTCGTTTCGGGAAGAGCATGGGATGGAGAAATGCAAGCGGTTGAACTTCGCAGCCAGCCTTGAAAGATTTGTCCCCATATTTAGAAAGCTGATTCAGGCCCGAAAATCCCCACCTCCGTTCACATGGCAAGGATCGGGCGCCCGGTACCGTCGAAACCTAATTCACCCTTGCCCTTCGGTTTCCAATTCAGCTTATTGAGGAATTGACAAGTTAGCAATTCCTGCGATAGATATCTGACTATGCCTACCCGGCGGTCATGTAGGATGCTCGCCTGCCTCGCGGTCGTCTTATTCATTGCGGGAAGCCTCTGGAGCAGCCCGGCCCCGGCCGATAAGCCGGAATCTTGGGTGGAAGTCGCGAGTCCCCATTTCAATGTGCTCAGCAATGACGGTGAGAAGACCGCGCGCCGCATCGCCCAGCAGTTCGAGCAGATTCGTATACTGTATTCCAGGGCGCTATCCCAAAATCTGCGTCTTGATCCCGGAATTCCCATCGTGATCATCGCGGCCAAGAACGAAAAATCGCTTTCTCAAATTATTCCCGAATATTGGGCGCAAAAGGGGAACACGCACCCGGCGGGACTGTTCGTGCCGAACTCCGAAACGAATTACATTGCCTTACGCACCGACGTGGAAGGCGAATTTCCCTATCTCACCGTCTATCACGAGTACGTCCATCTGATCGTCAATCTGAACTTTCAACATATTCCGGTGTGGGTCAACGAAGGATATGCGACATTTCTTGGGAGCGCCACGCTCCAATACAAATCCGGCCGGCTCGGCCAACCCAACGCTTCGGAGCTTTATGTGTTATCGCAGACAAAGCTCCTGCCCTTGGACGTTTTGTTCCGGGTCGGGCACGATTCGCCCTATTACAACGAGGCGGAAAAAACGAACGTCTTTTATGCCGAGTCTTGGGCCTTAATTCATTACTTGATGACGGATGCTTCCAGACAGAAAGGTAAACAACTCAGCAAATACTTGGCTTTGGTAGAGAACGGAGATGATCCCGTCGATTCGGCGAAAGCGGCCTTCGGCGATCTGGGCCAGCTCAAGAAAGAGCTCGACTCCTACGTTTCCAGGACCACGTACACGATGTTTGCCGTTGCTCTCCCTGACCCAGTTGATTCCAATTCTTTTCCAGCCCGGACCGTTCCACCCGCTGAAGTAGACGCCACGCTGGGCGAATTCGACGTAAGCCGCAGGCAACTGGAGGCTGGAAAAACCAAGATCGAAGAGGCGCTGCGGCTCAATCCAAATTTGGCGGCGGCGCAGGAGAGTATGGGCCTTCTTCTCTTTCTTGAAGACAAGCGCGTGGAGGCGCAGAAATACTTTTCCCGTGCCGTGGCCCTCGATTCCAAAAGCGCATTGGCCTATTACTACGATGGAATGCTCCTGGTTTCGGGCGGAGCCGCGGAGGAGGATGTCGACGAAGCGCAAACCGCTCTCGAAAAAGCCGTGGCACTCAAGCCGGAACTGGCCCCCGCCTGGGATGCGCTCGCGAGTCTCTACGCCAGCGACCCGGCGGCGTTGAACAAAGCGCTGAACGCGGCCGAGCGTGCTGTGAAAGACATGCCGGGCGAGCCGCGCTACCGGCTCAATCTGGCAGTCATCCTATTGCGAATGGGAAAGTTCGACGATTCGCGCGCCATCGCACAAGGCGTTGCCAAATCCGCAGACCGGCTTTTGGCATCGCAAGCCGCACAATTCCTCGCGCAGATTGATCGCGCGCAGCAATTCGATTCCAGGAACGAGAAAGCAGTGGACAATCTTGATCGCCCAGAAAGCGGCCGCAGAGTCAAGCGCGCGGAAACAGCGGAAATTGATCGTCCGGCCCCCGTCATGAAAAGAAGGACGGGGGGACCATCCGATTCTCCCGCGGATGCTCCTCGCGATCCGCCAGCTGCTACAGCTCCGACCGAGGGGACGCCAGTTACCCCTACTCCAACCCATCCGTATTCCATGATTGGAACAATCACAGCGGTCACTTGCCAGGACGCCCCGCAAATGCAATTCGCTCTACAAAGCGCTGGGATCGTTATGCATTTACACGCCGCGGACGCGGCAAAAATCGAAATTAAGTCCGAAGCGGGAAAGTCTGCAGCGGCAAAACCTTCGTGCCTTCAGTTCGCCGGTAAAAAAGCCCGAGTCAGCTACCTGTTGGCTTCGCAAAAACCGTGGGATGGCGAGATTGTTTCCATCGAATTCCAAAACGCGCCTTGAGCTGCCCTTCCGAAAGGGTTCACCGAATAAAATTGTTGAGGCATCCTACCCGGGAAGAGAAAAATCTCCTTACTGTTCCAGGCCCGCGACGCTAAGCACGGTCAATGCGACTCGCTGCAGGCCGAGTTCCCTGCCCGCGGGGTCGTACCATTCTTCGAGTGTGTGAGCGCCGCCGCTTCGTCCGCCCGCGCCCAGCGAAATCGCCGGTATCCCCAACGACAGCGGAATATTGGCGTCTGTGGAAGACCGCTCGCGGCGCGATCGGTTACCGAGCTGGCTGTCGGCCGCGAGCAAAGCGGCCAGGAGCGGCGAATTCTCGGGGAGTTCCCCGGCTGGTCTTACACCCAAAACATTGATTTTCAGAATCAACAGATTTGCGGCGCCGGCCATGCCGCGCTCGCGCGCCGCGGACATTTCTTCGTCAATGCCCGCCTTTACGGCGTCGCGCAAAAGTGCTTCCAGCGAGGCCAGTTCCGCCTCCGATTCGGAGCGCAAATCCACTTTCATATGCGCGCTCGAGGGAATGGAATTCACCGAAGTGCCGCCTTCGACCTCGCCGATATTGAAGCTTGTGCGCGGCGATTCCGGCACATGCGCCGTGACAAACCGCCCGATTCCCCGCCCCAGCGCATGAATCGGATTCGGCGCGCCAAAGTCCGACCAGCTGTGTCCGCCCGGCCCGGTGATGGTGATTTCCACGCGGCGGGACGCCAGCGCGGCCGTCGTAACATACTCGGTGGCCGAGCCATCCAGCGCCAGAACATACTTCAAGCGCTTTTTGTAGGACTCCACGAGGGCGCGCATCCCGCGAAGATTGCCTTCGCCTTCCTCGCCCACGTCCGCCACGAATAAAATCGTTTTGGTGGTCTTGATTTTTGCTTCGCGGAAAGCTTTTGACAGGGCCACGAGCGCCGCCAGCCCCGTGCCGTTATCCGAAATTCCCGGAGCCAGAAGCCTGCCCCCTTCGCGCTTGACGCGCACATCGGTACCCGCGGGAAACACCGTGTCCAGATGTGCCGTCACCATGACGATCTCCGGCGACGATCCGGCCCATTCGCCAATCACGTTTCCAGTGTCGTCCGTCTCCACACGCAGACCAGTGGAAGCGAACAACTTTTTCATGTACGCCGCGCGCACGCTTTCCTGGAACGGCGGCGCGGGAATTTCCGTGATCCGGATTTGCTCCTCGGTCGTCGCGGTCGTGCTCCCGCGGAGGATTTCCAGTACGCGTGCGATGCGGGGATCGGTGGGGGTATCCGAAGCGGCCGCCTTTCGAGAAAAATTTTGCATAAACGAAGTCACTGCCACTCCCGCCGTAAGTAGTATGAGAAAACGTTTCACGGCTCACTCGGCCGCGCGGGCATCTGCCCTCATTTCGGAGGGGTGGTTCGCTCTTGCTTCATTGCCGCAACGGTTGAACAATATTGGACCTCTTTGGAGCCTGTAGCCGCCAAACCCGCCTTGTTCCAGATGTGGATCAGGCCAACACTATTGGTGCGCACCCTTTTGCGTGCCGACTAATATCGCAACGTAAAGCTGTGAGGCATTTGCTTCGGGTCGGGCTTGTAGAGCGTTTTGCAAAATTCGCAGCGATAAATTTCCGCGTCCTTCCCGATCTTGGCTTGCACATCCTTTGGATAGTCGTACCACCGCTTGAGATGCCCGGCGCAAAGTTTTCCTTTGGCATCCTTCTCATCGCAGGAGCGCTGCCTGGGTTTGCGCACCTTGATTTTCTGTTCCGGTGGCGCAGATTCCGCCGCGGCGGGAGCGGGAGGCGCAGCCGCAGCCGGCGGCGTTGCGGATGGCGCCGGGGGCGGTGCTGCCGGTGGTGCGTCTTGCGGTGTGGTCTCCTCGGCCATGCGTCGTTTCCCCTCTCTGGTCGGAATCCGCTTTCAGGATCGATTCACTTGTTTCTCGAACCATCTTACTCGAAGCCTTCCTTTGAATCCAAGCGCGACTTCGGTAGGACAGCCACTCTTGGCTGTCCCTGTCAGCTGCCTCACGCCATAAGAGGACAGCCAAGAGTGGCTGTCCTACTGTTTTCCTTTGGATGCGCCTCCAAATCTTATTCGCTCGAAGCCAGCGAATTCGCCGGATCGGGATATTCCACACTTTCGAGGCAAAGTCCGTGCGGCGGCATCGTCGGTCCCGATTTCGAGCGATCGCGCAGCGCAAACAGTTCCCGCAAATCGGCCGGAACGAGTTTCCCTCGCCCGACTTCTACGAGCGTGCCGAGCATCTTCCTCACCATGTGGCGCATGAAGGATTTTCCGCGAACGACGTAAACCCATTCCTCCGCTGCCGTTTGAGAATTGCCGCTTTGGCTGCGTAGCAACTCGGAACTATAGATCGTCCGAATCGTCGTCCGTTCGCGGTCGTCTTCTTCCGAACCGGTCGAGGCCGCAAACGAGGTGAAGTCGTGTTCGCCCGCAAATAGAAGGGCCGCTTCGGCCATCGCATCAAAGTTCAGCTCGTGCGGATCGTGTTGCACATATCTCCACAGGAACGGCGGAACGACGCGGCCGCGAAAGATCCGGTACCGGTAAGTCTTGGCCAGCGCGTCCCAGCGCGAGTGGAAGTCCGGATCAACCTCCTCCGCGGCGTTCACCCGGATGGAGGGCGGCAGCAAGGAATTGAAGGCGCGCAGAAACTCTTCCGTGGTCAGCGGGGATTGCGTTCTGAAATTCACGACTTGCCCGGCCGCGTGCACGCCCGCGTCGGTGCGTCCCGCGGCGTAGATCGTCAGCCGGCGTTCGGTCAGTTTTTCGAGAACATCCGCCAGCGCGCCCTGAACAGTGGTCTGCCCGGGCTGAGCCTGCCAACCGCTAAAATCGGTCCCGTCGTAGGCGATCGTGAATTTTATATTTCGCATGGAATTGGAAACCAATGGAACCACAGATGAACACTGATAAGAAAAGAGCGATGAGTGGGAAAAAAATGACGGGGCGAAAATGGATTCCGCGGTGATCGGCATCAACTAGCGCAATTGGCGTTGGATATTTCTCGCTTCAAATTTGTTCTCTCTTACTTTGATTTTCTCTTTCTTTTATCAGTGTTTATCTGTGTTCATCTGTGGATTCACTTACACGCCGGAGCGGGCATAGCGGCTGCCGGGCTTTACGGCCACGTCACCGCTGCGGCACAGAGGACATTCGGAGGCGTCGTAGTTCTCGATCTTGAGGTCCACGAGGGCTTCGGTGCGGACGGGTAACTCGATTTTTCCCCCGCTGCGATCGATCAACGCGCCCGCGGCGACCACGCGAGCGCCCGCCTCTTCCAGAACGCGAATCGTTTCGCACGTCGAGCCGCCCGTGGTCCACACATCTTCCACGACCAGCACATGCTCGTCGGGCTCGACTCGAAATCCGCGCCGCAACGTCAGCGTCCCCAGGGAGTCCCGCTCGACGAAAATCGCGCGCATGGTCTTGCCGTCCGCACGCGGCGGAATCGCTCGCGCCACTTCGTGGCCGATGATGAGTCCGCCCATGGCCGGAGAGGCGACGCAATCCACGCGCAAATCCATGAACTCCGCGGCCAGCGCCCGCCCCAATTGCTCCGCGTACTTCGGATACTGCAGCACGAGGGCGCATTGCACGTACGTGCCGCTATGCAGGCCCGAGGTCAACTCGAAGTGGCCGTGCCGGATCGCGCCTACTTCCTCGAAGATTCGAATGGCGGCGTCAGGTCTCATCGCGCGCCAAGACTATCGGCCCCTCGCGCCCTTGTCAAGATATTGACCGGAAAGAAAGAATAGCGAAGTTCCTCCGTTCAATCGACATCGGGCCTTGACCTTACGCACTTTCTCGCGTCCAATACTTCGTGCCTTGGAACGGTGGCCGCCGAAAATGCGGCTGAAAGTTCAGCTATCGCTGGAAATATAATTGAAACATATCCATCCCGGCGGACGTTTAGAATACTTAGCGCCTGCAAGCCATTTTAATCGCCGCGTAAAGGAAAGCGGAATACAGTTCGGAGAGGATAACTCAACATGATTGGAAGGTTTTGCCATGTCTCATTCGCTCTATTTTTGGCCGTACTTATAGCTTTAGGTCCCGTCGCACCCGTTTTCGCGCAACAACAGGGAGAAGCCCCGCCGCCCGCGCAGGCTCAGCCTCCCAGCCGCGCGATCCAGGTGTCCAATCAGAACTACACCTTCGGCAAACGATGGTACCCCAGTATCCTGGCCCCCTATACCCCCACGCCCGTGCCTGAGCCTATTTTGACGAATGCGCCGCGCATCGAGCAAATGGTCCAGAACGGCCAACTGCGCATCAGCCTGCAGGACGCCGTGGACCTCGCCCTTCAGAACAATTTGGCGATCGTAATCGAGCGATACATTCCCTGGATCGCCGAAGCCAGCATCCTTCATACGCTCAGTGGCGGCGCCCCCACATCAGGGCCGGTAGGCGCGCTCGGGACCATCCCAGCGCTGAATTTCGATCCGCAAGTCACTTCGACTTTCAGCATGGATCAGAGGACGATTACGGCGAATAACGGACTGACTGCTGGCACCGGAACGAGTACGGGGATTCTTGCCCAGTTGAATACGCATGCGACGATTGGCGACTTGGCGTATACACAAGGGTTTCACACAGGTACTTCCTTTTCAGCTACATTCAATA
This sequence comes from Terriglobia bacterium, assembly GCA_041498955.1. Classification (GTDB taxonomy): domain Bacteria; phylum Acidobacteriota; class Terriglobia; order Acidiferrales; family UBA7541; genus Palsa-360. The sequence continues at coordinate 18,692 of JBGQJJ010000001.1, read as the reverse complement.
ACTTGCGCGGATCCTCTTCCAGCGCCAATACCTTCTTCAGCCCGTTCGTGCAATCCAATTTCATCTTTGTCGCCAGCCAGCAGTTGCTGAACGGTTTCGGACTGCTTGCCAATGAGCATTTCATCCGGATCGCAAAGGTGAACAAGAACATCGCCGACCAGACTCTCATGCAGCAGGTGATCACTTCGATCACCGCAGTCGGCAACGCGTATTGGGAACTCGTATTTGCGCGCGGCAACGTGGAGGTGGCGCGTGAGGAAATTGCACTGGCGGACAAAACCTACAGCGACAATAAGAAGCAGGTGGATGTCGGCACTCTTGCCCCCCTGGAAATCGTCCAGGCCGAGGCACAGCTCGCGACCGCTCAGCAGGCCTTAATCGTTGCGCAGACCACAGTCCTTCAGGATCAGCTCACACTTATGAACTTGATCTCCAAGGACCCGAATTCTCCCATCTTGCGCACGGCCGAGATTATCCCCACGGACGCTGCGGACGTGGCGCCGCCCGAAGTTGAAAAAATCCCTCTGGAAGACTTGATCAAGGAAGCCATTACAAAGCGGCCTGACGTGTTGCAGGCGGGGCTCCAAATCAAGGGAGACGACATCAACGTCCGCGCCACCAAGAACGCGTTGCTTCCCGTCCTGACTTTATCCGGTGAATATGCTACCGAGGGACTTTCGGGCAACTCCAAGCTGATAACAACTTGCACGCCCATCCCACCCGCGACGACATGCACCCCTCCCCCGCAGATTTTCACGGGATTGGCAACAGCCCTGAATCAGGAGTTTACCGGCGCCTTTCCGGAATACAATGCGGCGATCAACCTGACGATTCCGATTCGCAATCGCGCGGCGCAAGCCAACAACGTCATCGCGACATTGACTGCGCGTTCGGACCAGGCCAACTACCAACAAATCGTGAATAACGCCGCCACCGATGTTCACAACGCGCAAATTACGCTGGAGCAGGCGCGCATCACCCTGGCCGCGGCGATCAAGACTCGCGACCTCGATCAGCAAACCATGGATGCCGAGCAAAAGAAATTACAGGTCGGCGCTTCCACGCTGTTCAATATCGTGTCAGACCAAAACACTTTGGCCGCGGCCGAATCTGCCGAGGTTCGAGCGCGCGTCAACCTCGTGGAAGGTAAAGTGAACTTTGACCGCGCCATGGCCCGCACGCTCGAGGTCTATAACATCACCATCGCCGATGCCAAGTCCGGCCGTCCTGCAAAGGACACCCTGATCCCGGGCACTTCGGTGACCGGGCAATTGTTCGTAGATCACGTGAAGCCATCGGACGCGGCTCCGGCGGCATCCACCCGTCCTTCGGGCGCCGGCAACGGCCAATAGATATTTTTCGGACTCCGAACCCGGGACCGCCAATCTCCCGATTGGCGGTTTGCACGAACGCCATTCAGGAGAATGGCGTTCCCGGGATCGCCGCCAGGCAGCGGTAACTCCATTCTCGATCCGCCTTGTCCCACCCTGCCGCTTCGCCTAGAATCAAGCTGCGCTCAGGCATGGATTTTCTGTGTCCAATGTTGGGCGCATGACCGGCTCACTCATGCCATCCGATCGCCAACCGATCCCCCGGCGCGCTGCGGGCGAGAAATCAACCGAGCGCGCATCCGAATTCACCACGGTTTCCGCGTACCCGATACGGCAACTTTATTCCCCCGATGACCTATCCGGTTGGGATGCGGATCGCGACCTGGGCTTGCCGGGAGCGCCTCCGTACACGCGCGGGATTCACCCGGCGATGTACCGGAGCCGTCTCTGGACCATGCGCCAGTTCGCCGGCTTCGGTTCGGCGCAAGATACCAACAAGCGATTCCGGTATTTGCTCTCGCAAGGACAAGCGGGCCTTTCCGTCGCGTTCGATCTTCCGACACTGATGGGCTATGACTCCGACCATTCCCTTGCCGAGGGCGAAGTCGGCAAGTGCGGCGTGGCGATCAGTTCCCTTGCGGACCTGGAAGCGCTCTTCGACCAGATTCCTCTCGGAAGCGTTTCCACTTCGATGACCATCAATTCTCCCGCCGCGATTCTCTGGGCGATGTACCTGGCCGTCGCCGAAAAGCAGGGCGTCGATTGGAAGCAACTCTCCGGGACGCTGCAAAACGACATCCTGAAGGAATACATCGCGCAGAAGGAATACATCTATCCGCCCAAGCCGTCCATGCGCCTGGTGATCGACACGTTTGAATTCGGCGCGCGCTACACGCCGAAATTCAACCCGATTTCCATCAGCGGCTACCACATTCGCGAGGCGGGGTCGACGGCGATTCAGGAATTGGCATTCACGTTGCGCGATGGAATCGAGTACGTCGAATGGGGCATCCGCCGGGGCCTCGCCGTGGACGAGTTCGCGCCGGCCTTGTCGTTTTTCTTCAACGCGCACAACGATTTCTTCGAGGAAATCGCGAAATATCGCGCCGCGCGCCGCATCTGGTACAAGACGATGACCGAGCGCTTCGGGGCGAAATTGGCGCGTTCCACGGCTCTCCGTTTCCACGCGCAGACAGCCGGCTGCTCGCTCACCGCGCAGCAACCCTACAACAACGTCGTCCGAACCGCTGTTCAGGCCCTCGCCGCGGTGATGGGAGGCGCGCAGTCCTTGCATACCAATTCACTTGACGAAGCCTGGGCGCTGCCCACGGAGTTTGCCGCGACGCTCGCGCTGCGAACGCAGCAGATCCTCGCCCATGAAACAGGCGTCGCCAACACGGTCGATCCTCTCGGCGGCTCGTATTTCGTCGAGACGCTGACCAACGAAATGGAAGATGCCGCCTGGAAATATATTCGCAAGATCGACGACATGGGCGGCATGATCCCGGCCATCGAACGTGGATATCCGCAACGGGAAATTGCCGACGCATCGTATCGCTACCAGGTGTCGGTGGACCGCAAGGAGAAAATCATCGTCGGGGTGAATGATTTTACGGGCGAAGAAACGCCCATCGAAATCCTGCGCATCGATGAATCCGTGCGCGCGCAACAGTCCAAGCAACTAAGGAAATTGCGCTCTGAGCGATCGAGCAACGAGGTCGCGCGCCAGCTCACAGCCCTGCGCAAAGAGGCGCAAGGAACGGAAAACCTGATGCCCCATATCTACGCCGCGGTGAAGGCATACGCAACGCTTGGAGAGATCTGCGACTCCCTGCGCGACGTTTTCGGCACGCACGAAGAAGCGTCGATAACATAGAACTGCAGCCATTTTGGAGGCAAATGCCTGAGCAAAGAATACGAGTCCTGATTGCAAAACCCGGGTTGGATGGCCACGACCGGGGAGCGAAGATTATCGCCCGCGCCTTGCGCGACGCCGGCATGGAAGTGATTTACACCGGCTTGCGCCAGACGCCGGAGATGATCGCCTCCGCCGCGGTTCAGGAAGACGTCGATGTGATCGGCCTATCGATTCTTTCCGGAGCGCACAACACCCTCGTACCGCAGTTGCTGGACCTGCTCAAACAAAAAGGAATGAACGATGTGATTGTGCTCCTGGGGGGAACGATCCCGGAAGCCGATATTGCCGGCTTGAAGAAGGCGGGTGTGGCCGAAATTTTTCTTCCCGGCACGTCCACGCAAAACATTGTGGACTTCGTTCGGGAGCGCGCCACGCGAAAGTAGGACAGGCTTCAGCCTGTCGCTCTTTTCATTGGGGAACGGTCGCAAAAGCAGACAGGCTGAAGCCTGTCCTACTTCACCACGTTTCCGTCAGCGTCCCGTATTTCAACGACGCCGAGGTCGAGCTTCAGAAGTTCCGGCCCGATCTTGGCGCGATCGCCGACGCAAACCAAAATCAGCTGGTCGGGGTGCAGGTATTTCTTCGCAACTGCCTGCGCGTCCTCCGCGGTCACGGCATTCAACCGGTCCGGCAAGCTGGAGAAATAGTCGCGCGCCAGGTTGTACACGAAAATTTCGGAGAGCGCGCCCGCTTCGCCGCTATTCGATTCAAAAAGTCCCGGCAAGGAACGCGATTGGGAATCTTTCGCCAGGGCGAGTTCGTCGGGTTTCATCGATGTGTCCATCATCCGATGAATTTCCTTGAGGATTTCTGTCACGGCGGGCGCCGTGGCGTCGGTCCGGATGCCGCCTCCGGCGGCGAAATATCCAAGCGAGCGCCGGTACACAAAAACAGAACTCGCGCCGTACGTGTATCCATGCTCCTCACGAAGGTTCAGATTGATACGGCTCGAAAAAAGACCGCCCAGTTCGGAATTCATCACTTCCAGCGCGGGATAGTCGGGCGTCGCTCGGTCGACTCCGAGTTGCAGCAAGCGCACCATGGTCTGCTGCGCGCCGGGCCGGTCCACGATGACGATTTTGGCCTTGGTGGTTTCGGGAGCGCCGATCGGCGGCACCGAAAACTCCCCGCTCTTCCACGCGCCAAACTTGCTCTCGGCCAGAGCCCTCAAATCGTCGACAGGAATATTGCCGGAAACTACCAGGGCCGCGTTGTTCGGCACGTAATTTGTTTTCCAGAAATTCATCATGTCTTGGCGCGTCATCGCCTTGATCGAAGGCTCCGTGCCCGAATTGTCATACCCAAACGGATTGTGCGGCCCGAAGAGCGCGGACACGCCGGTCCGGGAGACGATGGTCTCAGGGTCGGACCGCTCATCCGTGAACGCGGCCAGACGCGATGCGCGACGGCGCTCCACTTCGTCCGGCGGAAACGTCGGATGCAAGACAATGTCCGAAATCAGATCGAGAACTCCGGGGAAATTCTTGGTGAGCGAGCTCGCGCCTACGCTGGACGAATCCATGCTCGCGCCGGAAGAAAGCGCAGTACCGAGGAGCGCCGCTTCGTCGGCAATCTGTATGGCGTTCCGCGTTTCCGTTCCCTGCTGCAACATATTCGCGGTAAAACTCGCCAGGCCCGGCTTCTCGACGGGATTCGCTCCGCTGCCCGTATTGAAAACAAGATTCGCCGCCGCCACGGGAAGGCCGGGGCGGTAGTGGTAATAAACGGTCAACCCGTTTGAAAGCTTGAAAATATCGGGGACGGGAAGATTCAGTGCGTGCATCTCCCCGGGCTTTGGAGGATTCTTGCGCCAGGCCGCGTCGGGATTGACCGATTCCCCGCCCGTGCTCTGGCCCTTCTGCTGATTTTTGGGCGTGGGCACATCCGGACCAAGATCCGGCTTGCCGGGGATTCCGAAGACGACGGCGCGCGCGGCCGGCTTCAGTTGCGCCACCGCGAAGGCGCGGATCGAATCCGTTGTAGCCGATTGGTAGCGATTCACGTCCTGCGGGAAGTAGCCGGGATTCCCAAGATAGTGGTTGTACTCGTTCAAGCGGTCCGCCACGCCTCCGAATCCGCCCAGCCGTTCGAGTCCCTGAATCATTCCTGTTTCAATTCCGTTTCGCGCGCGCTCGAGTTCGACGGCACTGGGGCCGCTCTTGCGGAACGCAGCCAGCTCTTCGTCAACCGCTTTCTCCATTTCGCCGGCCGTGTGCCCGGGCCGCGCCGTAACCACAATTTCGAAGATCGACCCGAGAGTCAACGATTGCTGCGACGCGCTGACGTCCAATGCAATCTGTTTTTCGTAGACTAATTTCTTGTAGAGGCGGCTCGACTTCCCTCCCCCGAGAATTTCCGATGCCAGATCGGCGTCCGCATCACCCGACTTGAAAATAGAAGACGTCAGCCAGGCCATATACACGCGCGGCAGTTCCACCTGATCGTGGATGATCGCGCGGCGCTCGGAAGGGATGGGCGGAGTTACAGCGGAAATCTTCGGCACGGGCGCGCCGCGCTTCAGCGGCCCAAAATACTTTTCGACATACTGCTTGGCCTGCGCCGGATCAAAATCGCCGACGATGGCCAGGCTCGCATTATTAGGCGCGTAGTAGAGCTTGAAAAAATTGCGCACGTCTTCCAGTTTCGCCGCCTGGATATCCGCGTGCGAGCCCATCACATCGGCATGATACGGATGGCTCTTCGGAAAGAGCAGGTGAAACATGCCTTCTTCCACGATCCCGTAAGGGCTGTTCTCAATACTCTGGCGGCGCTCGTTGCGCACGACGTCCTGCTGGTTCGTCAGGCTGGCCTGGTCCAGCTTGTCAGGTAGATACCCCATGCGGTCGGATTCGAGCCACAGCGCGAGCTCCAGTTGATTCGAGGGGAGCGTTTCAAAATAATTCGTGCGGTCAAAATCGGTCGTGCCATTCAAGTCGGAAGCGCCGGCCGCCTCCAGGAAGCGAATGTGGGAGTTTCCTGGAACATGCTTCGAGCCCTCGAACATCATGTGCTCGAAGAGGTGAGCGAAGCCGGTGCGCCCGGGCACTTCGTTGGCCGGGCCAACGTGGTACCAGATATTCGTGGAGACGAGGGGCAGGCGATGATCTTCGGACAGGATCACGACAAGGCCGTTCGGCAACGTGTATTTCTCAAACCTTATGGTGGGCAGCGCGATTTCCGCGGATGTTCCCGCGGAGGGAGAGGCTACGTTCACTGGAACCTTTTTGAGCGGCGTCTTCTTCGCCGTCTCCTGGCTGAAAACCGATAGCGTCGCGACAGCGATGGAAAGGCACAAGATCAGCAAACGGCTGCGTAGCGCGGAATTCATTCCGACTCTCCTCAACGATTGTCCCACCCTGTATCAGACGCAATTTGCGGTCATTCGGCTGCATCGCATCGCAAAACATTATTAAGATACCTTTGAAACCCGGGAACGCCAATCTCCCGATTGGCGGTTTGCGCAACGCCAATCGGGAGATTGGCGTTCCCAGGAAACCTGCTGTGCCTGAGGCCTTTGAAGGCATGTTCGTTGTGCCCAGCGCAGGAAAAGCGTACGATTCGCGAGACCCATCCAAATCGGAGATTCCTGTTCCTAAAAGGACTATGCCATGAAGAAAGACGCAGTGTGCGGTTGCAATCATGGAGTATCGCGCCGAAGAGTTCTGCAAGGAGGGCTTGCCGCGGCAGCAGTAAGCTCGATGAGCGGCGTGAGCGATACGCTGCTCGCTGAACCTGCCGTACCCTCCGCGCTCAAAACGACCGGAGCGCGCCCGATCGACATTCACGCCCATTATTTTCCCCAGACCTACCTCGATCTATTCAATTCCGAAGGCCAGCGTTACAACGCCGAGTTTCGCATGACCGAGCAAGGCTTCTTCTTCAAAACTCCCGCGGAATCGAACGGCCCGTTGCCAGCGAAATTCATCGACCTGAAGCAGCGCCTGGCCGACATGCACGCACAAGGCGTGGCCGTCCAAGCCCTGTCGCTCACCGGCCCGATGGTTTATTGGGCGGAGGGCGAATTCTCGCACAAGCTCGCCAGCACCTGGAACGACGCCGCGGTCGCGGCGCACCAGGCCAATCCCGACAGGTTCGTGGTCCTCGCGACTCTGCCCATGCTCGATCCCGACCGCGCCCTTGACGAACTCAACCGCGTGAGCAAGCTCCCAGGAGTGCGCGGCGTTTACATGGGCACGAATATCGAAGGGCGCGACCTCGACGATCCGCTGTTCGAGCCGATATTCACACGAATCGAGGCGCTCGGCCTCCCGGTCTTTCTGCATCCTTTGCCGCCCATCCTCGGCGGCAAGCGGCTCCAGCCCCTTTCCCTTACCAACCTGCTTGCTTATCCGCTGGACACCACGGTCGCCGCCTCTCATCTCATCTTTGGCGGCGTGCTCGACCGCCATCCCAATCTCCTGATCGTCCTGCCGCACGCCGGCGGCGCGCTGCTAAATATCGTTGGCCGGCTCGACCACGGCTGGAACGCGATCCCCGCGGCCAAGCATTCCGCGCAACCGCCCAGCGCGTATCTGCACCGCTTCATGTACGACACCATCGCGCATTCCAAGCCGCTGATGGAGTACATCATCTCGCAGGTAGGCGTCGAGCGAATCATGATGGGCAGCGACTATTGCTTTCCCGTGGGCTACGATCGCCCGGTGGAAGTCGTCGAAGAACTCCGCCTGAATTCAGAGCAGCGCAAGATGATCTTGGGTGGAACAGCGGCGAAAATTCTGAAAATCTAATCTCAGCAAACACTCCGTCCTGTCTCACGAGAAGAGGCATTATCGGTAACCCTCTCACTATCGGCGAGTTCGATCCCTGTGTGGATTGGGTGACACGGGACTTCGCAAACCATGCAGGACCGGAGGAAATCGGCTTATACTGTCGCTTCGCCGTCTTTAGTGTGAATATCGAGAAATAGGTCTGGAGGAGTTCCACTTGACGAGTTCCGCCGTTGAAACCAAGGTCAACCGAAACTCGCCCGACTTCGAGAAGAATACCCGCCGCATGGTGGATCTCCTCACCGAAATCAAGAACCAGGAAACCGTGATCCAGCAGGGCGGCGGCGCGAAAGCCATCGAAGCGCAGCACAAGAAGAGCCGCCTGACCGCTCGCGAGCGCATCGCCAAGCTGATCGATCCGCACACTTCGTTTTTCGAGCTGGGAATTTACGCCGCGCACGAAATGTACGAAGAGTGGGGCGGCGCGCCGGCCGCGGGAGCGATCACGGGCCTCGCGCGAATCTGCGGGCGTCTCGTGATGATCATTGCCAACGACGCGACAGTGAAAGCCGGGGCTTTCTTCCCTCTCACCGCGAAAAAAGTGATTCGCGCGCAAAATATTTCCATTGACAATCACATTCCCACGATTTACCTGGTCGATTCCGCAGGCGTTTTTCTGCCGCTGCAAGAAGATGTGTTCCCCGACACCGACGATTTCGGCCGCGTCTTTCGCAACAACGCCGTCATGAGCGCCATGCACATTCCCCAAATCACGGCCATCATGGGGATGTGCGTCGCGGGCGGAGCGTATCTGCCTGTGATGTGCGATCACATCCTGATGACGGAAGGTTCGGGACTTTTCCTTGCGGGGCCGGCGCTCGTGCAGGCGGCCATCGGGCAGAAAGTTTCCGCCGAAGAGCTGGGCGGCGCGAAAATGCACGCGGAAATCAGCGGCACGGTCGATTTTCGCGAGCCGGACGACGAGTCTTGCCTCGCGCGCATCCGCGCTCTTGTGGACAAGATGGGGCATCCACTAGCCGCGCGGTTTGATTACAAGGAATCCGAGAATCCGTCGTTCCCGCCCGAGGAAATCTACGGCATTTTTTCTTCCGACCCGGCGCGCCAATACGACATGCACGAAGTGATCGCGCGCATCGTCGATGGCAGCAAATTCGAGGAGTACCGCGCGGAATACGGCAAGACCGTGCTTTGCGGCTACGCGCGAATCGGCGGCTGGGCCGTTGGCATCGTCGCCAACAACAAGAAGCATGTCCCCACGATCGACGCCGCGACGGGAGAGCGCCGCATCGAATTTGGCGGAGTCATCTATACCGAATCGGCGGAAAAGGCCGCGCGTTTCATCATGGACTGCAACCAGAATCTCGTGCCGCTGATTTTCCTGCACGACGTCAACGGATTCATGGTCGGCAAGGAAGCCGAGTGGAGCGGAATCATCCGCGCGGGCGCAAAAATGGTGAACGCCGTCTCGAATAGCGTCGTGCCGAAAATCACGGTGATCTGCGGCGGAAGTTTCGGCGCGGGCCACTACGCCATGTGCGGCAAAGCCTACGACCCGCGATTCATTTTCGCCTGGCCCACGGCGCGCTACGCCGTAATGAGCGGCGATTCCGCTGCGTCCACTCTTGTCGAGATCAAAATTAAACAGCTCGAACGCCAAGGAAAAAAGCTCTCCGAGGCGGACAAGAAGGAATTAAAAGAGTCCATCCTCGCCACGTACGAACATCAGACCGATCCGCGCTACGCCGCGGCGCGCCTGTGGGTCGATGCCATCCTGGATCCGGCGCAAACACGCGAGGCTTTGATTTGGGCGTTAGAGGCGGCAGCATTAAATCCCGATGTGAAAGAATTCAAGACCGGCGTTTTACAAACCTAGGTTCGAGTTGAGAGTCGACAGTTTAGAGTTGAGAGTCAAAAGTCAGAAACTCCGAGCCGCCGGGCCACTGAGGTAGCTGTGCAAAGGTTCACGGAGTTGAAGGTTTGGCAAAGGGGTCATGCGCTCGTGCTGCAAGTGTATCGGCTGACGAAGACATTCCCGCCAGAAGAGCGATACGGGCTCACATCACAGATTCGGCGGTCCACGTTGTCGGTGCCAACGAATATTGCGGAGGGTTCAAAACGGCTGACCAACGCGGAGTACGCTCGTTTTCTGAATATTGCCGAGGGCTCTCTGGCGGAAACTGAATATTTACTCATGGTAAGCCGGGATTTGGGATACTTGCCGGCGACTATTACGAAGCCTTTACTCACCGAGGCTGATGAAATAGCAAAGATGCTCCATGCCCTGCGGGCCAAAGTCAGTAAAGCTCAGTGAGGAAATCGTCAACTATTGCATGGCGAAGGATATTTTGTTCTTAACTCTCAACTCTAAACTGTGGACTTTCAACTTATAGGACCTCCGTTGATTGAAACCGTAAAGATTGTCGAATGCCCGAGGGATGCCTGGCAGGGATTGCCGGAAATTATTCCCGCGCATGTGAAAATTGATTACCTGTTGAAATTGGTTGCCGCGGGCTTCAGACATATTGACGCCGTCAGCTTCGTTTCGCCTCAACATGTAAAGCAAATGTCCGACAGTGAAGACGTGATGAAAGGATTTCTTGCTGGCCTTCCCGCAGGGGTGACGCAGCCCGAAATCATCGGAATCGTCGTGAATGAAAGAGGCATGGAACGCGCGCTTGCCACTCCTGGCGTTACGGCGATTGGATATCCCTATTCCATATCCGCCTATTTTCGCCGGGCGAATGCGAATATGAGCCGGGGAGAGTCGCGCGCCCTCGTGGAGAAATTGCGAAAGGCCACGAAAGCATCCGGACACGGGTTGGTAGTCTACATTTCGATGGCGTTCGGCAATCCGTACGAGGAACCCTGGGGCGCCGAAATTGTCGAAGACGCGCTGGTCTGGCTCAAGGACATTGGAGTGCGAATTGTATCGCTCGCCGATACGGTCGGAACCACTCCTCCCGAATACGTGGGCGCGCTGTATAACACCGTTAAAAATTGCGTAGCGGGCCTCGAGTTGGGCGTTCATCTGCACAGCCGGGCCGAGGGCGCGGCGGAAAAAGTTCTCGCCGCCTACGATGCCGGTTGCCGTCGATTCGATGGAGCGCTCACAGGACTCGGCGGTTGTCCCTTCGCGGGCGACGAGTTGGTAGGCAACATCGCCACGGAAACGATTCTCCAGGCGCTCGCCTCACGCGGCGCGGACGCGGGAGTTTCCCCCGAAGCGCTGGGACCAGTCCTCGCGATGACCGAGGAAATTCGCGCCAAATATTCGCACGCGGCGCAAGCGCAGTGAAGAGGCTTTTGTAGAGCCCGCCTTCAGGCGGGCATCGTACATTCGAGCACATGCTCGCCTGAAGGCGAGCGCTACATGAACGGCTCAACGCCAAGATGACATACCGCACGCTCCATCTCGAACTCACCGGCGAAATCGCCATGATTACGCTCAGCCGCCCGGAGAAACGCAACGCCATTTCCCCGGAAATGATCGAGGAAATTCTCTCCGCTCTTGGGGAGGTCGAAGCGAGCCCCGCGCGCGTCTTGCTCCTGACCGGTGCAGGCAAAGCATTCTGCTCCGGCATGGATCTGGAAGCCTTGAAGGCGCTCGCCACGCAATCCCTCGCCGAACAACGCGAAGACGCGGACCGCCTGGCCCGTCTTTTCCTGCGCATCTGGAGTTTCCCGAAGCCGACCATCGCCGCCGTAAATGGGCACGCCATTGCCGGCGGGTGCGGCATCGCCACGCTGTGCGACTTCACGGTGTCCGTGCCCGAGGCAATATTTGGATACCCGGAGGTTCGCATCGGTTTTCTGCCGGCCGTGGTATCGATTTTTCTCGTACGCCAAATCGGTGAAAAGCGCGCGCGGGAACTGCTCCTCACGGGCAGGACCATCGACGCAGCCGAAGCGCATCGCCTGGGGCTCGTTACGCAAATCGTGCCTGCGAAGGAATTGATGATTGCGGCGCAAATCCTGGCGGCAAGTTTGCTCCAGTGCAGCCCCGTCAGCCTGCACATGACCAAGAAGCTGCTTTGCGATTTTGCCAAGCCGGAAATCGATCGCGAACTCGAATTGGCCAAATCGGAGAGCGCGCATATCCGGACCACGCAGGATTTTCACGAGGGCCTCGCCTCTTTCCTCGAAAAGCGCGCGCCTCGCTGGAGCGGCAAATGAATGGTTTCCGCGCCCGAGCGCGCCGCGCTTCCCTTCTGCTACAATTTCCCTCCCGATGAGCGAATTCATCGACACCGTGGTGCGCGTCCGCTACGCCGAGACGGACAAGATGGGCATCGTCTATTACGCAAACTACTTCATTTATTTTGAGATTGGGCGCGTCGAATATCTGCGCCAGCGCGGACTCGATTACCGGCGCATGGAACTCGACGATGACAGTTTCACCGTCGTCGCCGAAGCCAAATGCCGCTACCGCCGCCCCGCCCGCTACGACGATCCGCTGCGCATTCGCACGCGCGTGACCTCGGCCAGGCGCCGCACGATTACCTTCGGCTACGAGATTCGCCACAATGAAACTGAAGAGTTGCTGGCCACCGGCGAATCGATCCACGTCGTCTGCGACAGCAACGGCCGCCCCAAGCCGTTGCCGGAAAAGTATCGCCGCTATTTCGATTTTGAAAAAGCGGAATCGCCCTCGGTCTCAGCGGAAGATTGACGGTAGCGCCGGCGTCCCGCCGGCAATTACGATTTGAAATCCCCCGGGAACGCCAATCTCCCGATTGGCGGCTTGCGCCGCGCCAATCGGGAGATTGGCGTTCCCGGGGTCATGCAAGCGCCTCAAATAAAAAAAGCCCCAGCCGCAATCCCGCCGAAAACGCGAAGGGCGCAAGCTCCAGGGAATAGTGCCCGCACGGCAGCGTCAGCGTTTCGAGCTGAACTCCTTTTTGCCGCATGGTCTGAAACATTTCCTCGGTAAACTCATACCAGAACGTCGGATCGTACCGTCCGCTGATCATCAGCATGCGCTGTCCGGTATTTCGAAGCCTGTCCAAATAAGGGACGGGACTGATAGGCGCCCAATAATGGCGCAATTCGTCCTCGGTCACCTTTGTCCGGAGACCCTCCCACACGTGCATCGTCGTCATCCCCGTTCGAACGACATCGGCGAAGTAGGTGGATACATGCAGAAACGCGCCTGCGCGCGCGGTCTGGTCGTGCGCCATGGTGATCGACCCGATCGCCGAGCCGATGCTCGTCCCGACCAGGCCCAGCCGCCCGTATCCTTGCTGCCCGAGCCACAGGAGGCACCGGCGCGTGTCCGTGACCGCCTGGCGCGTGGCCTGAATCGTCAGTCCCACGTTCGAGCCAACCAGTTGATCGGCCCGTTCATGTCCCGGCGCGACGCGGTAATCGTGGTACGGCATCGAGAGGCGCAAGACGCTGATGCCGAGCTTCGTCAGCCAGCGGCAGAGGTTGACCTGGCCATGCCACTTGGCGTTCCAATTGGGCAGCAGCACAACCGCTGGCCCGGTTGCCCTAGCGCGGAAAAAGCGCGCGTGCACGAGATTGTTGTTCGCCCACGGAGACGCAATCTGGCTGGTAAACGTGAGCACCTGCCCTCCCGAAGCGCCGTTCTGCGGAGGATGCAGCGAGTAATCATCGGCGGGAGTTGTGGCAAACCATTCGTCGCTGTGCGCGAGCGTTTCCTCAACCCAAGCATTTAGAAATGCGCGCGGGTCGGGCTCGTCGGCCCTGCCCCCGATATGCTCGAGGCCCCATTCAAAGGGATAGACCCGCCGATTGTCATCGGTGGTCCACCGGGCGTGCTCGTAGCGGCGTATTTTTTGTTCCAGCCAGGACATAAATCACGAATCTTGAATATAGGGACGCGCGGAAAGGGTGTCAAACGAGCTGCGTCATTGTGGGACAGCCACTCTTGGCTGTCCTCTCTGTGGCCCTCCCGGGAGAGATGGAACAGGGCAATTAGAAGAAAGAAAAGGACAGCCAAGAGTGGCTGTCCCACTGTTACCTGATTGCTTCCTGCTGCTTGCGGCAAGCGTTGTCGGCGCGGTGCAGGTGTGGCAGAGTCGTGGGGTGATCCCTCTTGGCGCGTTTTTACTTGGCCTGGTCATCGGAAGTTTTCTGAATGTCTGCATTCTGCGGATTCCCGCGGACAAGTCCATCGTGCTTCCCTCCTCGAGTTGCACGAAGTGCGGAAAGGCGATCGCGCCTTACGACAATATTCCCGTCCTGAGCTGGGTCTTCCTTGGCGGCAAATGTCGCAACTGCAAGACGAAGATCTCGGCGATGTATCCGGCCGTCGAATTGCTCACCGGGCTCCTGTTCCTGGCCTGCTATTTTATTTTTGGCCTGACCGTGGATGCTCTGAAGTGGGCCGTCTTCGCGGCGCTGCTCGTCGTGCTGGCCATTACCGACCTTCGCGAGCGCATTCTTCCCGACGAAGTCAACTTCTTTGGGCTTGGTGCGGGATTGCTTTTCAGTTTTTTTAGCACCCCAATTGATGGAACGGCTTCCTGGCTTGCAAACCGTTGGTTTGACTTTCCTCCTCCGCAGATCGTGCTTTCGTTCGTAGATTCCGTTCTTGGAGTTCTGGTCGGCGGCGGAATTCTGTGGGCGGTTGCCGAAGGATGGTTCCGGCTGTTCCGGCGAGAAGGGATGGGCTTCGGCGATGTAAAGATGATGGCAATGATCGGAGCGTTTTTAGGGACAAAGAGAACCTTCCTGACTATTTTGGTTGGTTCACTGATCGGAAGCGTGATAGGAATTGTGAACATCGTCTTTTTATATTTGTTTGGATACAAAAAGGAGGTCGCCATCCGCGCGGCAAGGCGAGGAATGGGAACAGTAAATAAACTTCGCTTCGCTCTTGCGAGGCGCTACCAGCTTCCCTTCGGAACGTATCTCGGGATGGGCGGACTGGCGACTGTGTTTTTCGGGACTCCCGCATTGCTGTGGTACCAATCGCTTCTGGCGGTGAAGTGACCTTTGAAATTTGAATTTCTAATTGCGGCTGCGGCTCCCACGGTCAACACGCTGTGGGTTCTCTCGGGAGTCCTGCTGATCGTTCTGTTGGTCGCGGCGATCGTTGCGCTCGTCATGGCGCGGCGTTATTTCCACGGCGGATCACAATCCCCGGGTGGATCTGGCGCCGAGACGCCGCGCAGCGACAACCCCGCGGCGTTCATGACGGCTTCCATGCAAGCCGTCATCAAGAAGCTCAAGGAGCAGGAAAAAGAACTCGAAGCCCTGCACCGCGCCGAACGCGAACGCGCGCAACAGACCGAGCGCATGAGCGAAGCCGTCACGCGCAACATGCCCGCGGGCTTGCTGCTGGTGAATTCCGCCGGCCTGATCACCAGCGCGAATCCCGCGGCGGAAGCCGCCCTCGGCGTGAAATCCCTCGCCTATCGCCGGTGCAACGAAGTCCTGGGGGCCGGATCGCGCCTCACCGAGCTCGTAGCCGGGTGCCTGGAACACGGCCGCACGTTTCGCCGCGAGGAAGTCGAATACCTGACACCGTCGCACGAATTGCGGCAGCTCGGCGTGACCATTTCTCCGATCCAGAACAACGCCAATGAAATCACCGGCGCGATTTGCCTTTTGAGCGATCTGACCGAACTCGCCGCGCTGCAAAAGCAGATTCACATGAAGGAAAATCTGGCCGCGCTGGGCGAGCTCTCCGCGGGCATCGCGCACGAATTTAAAAACGCCCTCGCGACGATTTCCGGTTACGCCCAAATGATCCGGAGCGAGGCGCAACCCGGCACCGATTTGCACGAGCACGGCGAACTCATCCTCCGTCAAACGCGGTCGTTGACCCACGTGGTCACGGAATTCCTGAAGTTTGCGCGCCCGCTGGACCTCGCCGACGAACAAGTTTCAATCAGTCCTATGATCGAGCGCATCGTGGCGGAAATTGGCGAGGCCGTGCCGGGTGTTCCCTTCGTGACCATGGGTGAGTTCGGCGATGTCTCAGGCGATGATGCCCTGCTGCGGCAGGCGATTCTCAATCTGGCGCGCAACGCCGCGGAAGCCGCAACCGACAATCCCGCCGGCGGGCGCGTGATCATTCGCGGCGAGATCGACAAATCCGGCCCCCTGCAAGGACAACGAATATCCATTACGGATAACGGGCCCGGCATTCCCGCCGAAGCCTTGACCAAGATTTTCATGCCCTTTTACACCACGAAAACCAATGGAACCGGCCTCGGGCTGGCCGTCGTGCAAAAAATCATAGTCCAGCATGGGGGATCCATCGAGGCGCGCAACCAGCCCCTGGGCGGCGCCGAATTCATCGTATGGTTACCCTTTGTACGCGACTCCGTCAGAGCGATTGATTCGGCCGCCGCGCGCATCTAAACTAGTGGTGCTCAGATCCGCCGTTTCTCCACCGAAAGGCGGGCAATTACAATGAATACAAACAGACTTATCACACTGGCCCTGGGATGCGTGATCCTAGCCCCAACAGCCAATCTCGCGGCCCGGCAGGACCAGGATCAGGTGAGCGTTGCCGATGCGGCTCGCAAAGCCCAGGCAGAGAAAAAACCGGGCACGAAAGCCAAGATGACGATCGATAACGACAATCTTGGCACCCTGACCGGCACCGTCAGCGTCGTGGGCCAGCAGCCGGCCCCATCCGAGGACCAAACCAATAAGGCCGAAGGCGACAAAACGCCCAAGACCGCAGTGCCGGGAGAGAAAGCGCCGGTCAAGGATCAAGCCTACTGGCGGGACAAATTCGCCGCGGCAAACAAGAAACTCGCCGACGATGAGCACGAACTCGACATCACGCAACGCGAATTCAATTTAAAGCAGCAGCAGTTTTACGCCGACCCGAATGCTTCCCTGAAGCAGGAATATTCCCGGCAGGACTTGAACGATACGAAAACGAAGATCGACGATAAAAGAGCGGCAGTCGAGCAAGACAAAACGGACATCGCCAATCTCGAAGACGAATTGCGTCAAGCGGGCGGCGATCCGGGTTGGGCCACACCGCCGGCACAGCCCGCTCCGGGAGAGTCCGCTCCGGAACAGCCTGCAGCGGCGCAACCGGCGCCGGCGCCCGCTCCAACTCCGCAACCGTAGCTCGCGGAAATCGACGCTGCGGTTCGATCCAAGCATTTAGTATTCGTCCGATAGCGAACTCCGCACAAGGCCGCATGGCCGGTCACTTCGCGGCTGGAAATCGTGATACAAGAAAAATTGATGGAACCCCTGCTTCTGGTCGAAGATAAACCCGAGCTGCGCGCCATGCTCAAGAAAGCCCTGGAGCGCGCCGGGCACACGGTCGACGAAGCCCCGGACGGCTCCTCCGCCGTGGCCAAAGTTCGCGCGCGCCGATACATGCTCGTCCTCACGGATTTGAAGCTTCCCGGCTGTTCCGGGCTCGAAGTCCTCCGTGAAACCAAGCAGGCCGACCCGACCATTCCCGTCATCCTGATCACCGCCTACGGCTCGGTGGAAGAGGCCGTGACGGCGATGAAGGAAGGCGCCTACGATTTTATTCAGAAGCCGGTGGACCTGGACCACTTGAATCTGCTGGTCGAGCGCGCTTCCCAGCAGCAGGAACTCCTGCGCGAAAATCTTCTGCTCCGCGAGGAATACGCGGAACGATACGGCTTCCCGCGAATCGTCGGCGAACACAAAAGCATGCAGGAAGCCACGCACCAGGTGCAGCGCGTGGCCGCCACCGATTCCACCGTTTTGCTGCTGGGACAAAGCGGCACGGGAAAGGAATTGTTTGCGCGAGCGATTCATCATCTTTCTCCCCGGCGGCAGCATGCCTTCGTCGCGTTGAACTGCGCCGCGATTCCGGAGGGCCTCGTCGAAAACGAGCTGTTTGGCCACGAACGCGGCGCGTATACGGGCGCCGGTTCGCGCAAGGTCGGCAAAATGGAGCTGGCCAACCGCGGCACGATTTTTCTGGATGAAATCGCCGAGCTCCCGCTCAGCACGCAGGCCAAACTTTTGCGCGTGCTCGAGGAGCGGAGCTTCGAGCGCGTCGGCGGCACGCAACTCGTCGACATCGACGTGCGCATTCTGGCGGCCACGAACAAGGATCTTCGCGAAGCCGTCGCTTCCAAAACGTTTCGCGAGGATTTGTACTTCCGTATCGCCGCGGTCCCCATCACGATTCCCGCCCTCAGTGAACGAGGCGATGATGTTGTCATGCTGGCGGACCATTTCCTGGAGCGTTTCCGCCGCGAATTTCGCAAGCCCAATCTGAAATTTGCCTCGAGCGCCCGCGCCGCGTTGCGCGGCTATTCGTGGCCCGGAAACGTCCGCGAGCTTCAGAACACCATCGAGCGCGCCGCGATCCTGACGGACTCCGAAACGATCGAAGCGGCGGATTTACAGCTTCCGGCGCCGCGTCCCCCCGATGGCGATATGCCCGCGGGAATGCTGGCGGAAGCGTTCGATTGGGGCGGCACGTTGCAGGAAGTGGGAACGCGAGCGGTGTCCTACGTGGAACGATTCAAAATCGAATCCGCGCTGAAATCTTCAAAATGGAATAAGACGCGCGCCGCCGAACAGCTCGGTGTTTCCTACAAAACTTTGCTGAATAAAATCCGCCTGCTCGGCCTGGAAAACTGATGCTCCTCCAGTGGCACACGCTTCAGCCTGTGTGCTTTTCCTATCTCAGTCAACCCAAAATCCACAGGCTGAAGCCCGTGCTACTGATTCTTCGAAGCCGCCAGCTACTGCTTTTTCGCGCTATGC